>JBFIHV010000215.1:0-5020 GCA_041601595.1 Amylibacter sp.
ATGGAAAACATGCAGCTTGCTGCCGTAACGCAGCCGGTCCAGCCCTTTGATTTCGGTGCCCTTTTCGTAGGGTCCCGGATAGCCCTTGGCCGCCAGAACGACGGTCAGCGCATGGTCGTCGGCCCAGTGGATCCGGTGGCTGGCCAGCCGGCGCTCGGCACAGGCCAGCAAGGCGTCCAGCGCCTGCGCGCCCAGACGCATCATCAGCACCTGACATTCCGGATCGCCGAAGCGGACGTTGTATTCGACAAGGCGCGGCTGGCCGTCCTTGATCATCAACCCGACATAGAGCACGCCTTCGTAGGGCGTGCCGCGCCGCGCCATCTCGTCTATGGTCGGCTGCACGATTTCGTCGAGCGTTTTCTTCACAAGGGCCTCGGTCAGGACGGGGGCGGGAGAATAGGCGCCCATGCCGCCGGTGTTGGGGCCCTCGTCGCCGTCATAGGCGCGCTTGTGGTCCTGCGCCGTGCCGATCGGCAGGACGGACTTGCCGTCGGACAGGACGAAGAAGGAGGCTTCCTCGCCCTCCATGAATTCCTCGATCACCACCTCCGCGCCGGCCGCGCCGAAGCTGCCGCCGAACATGTCGTCGATGGCGTCCAGCGCGGTTTGTTCGTCCATCGCCACGATCACGCCCTTGCCAGCGGCCAGACCGTCGGCCTTGACCACGATCGGCGCGCCTTGCTTGCGGATATGCGCCTTGGCGGCCTCTGCGTCCGTGAAATGGCCGTAGGCCGAGGTCGGCGCGTGGCAGGCGTCGCAGATCTCTTTGGTGAAGGCCTTCGACGCCTCCAGCCGCGCCGCCGCCTTCGACGGCCCGAAGGTCAGGATGCCCGCGTCGCGCAGATCGTCGGCGACACCGGCGGCCAGCGGCGCTTCGGGGCCGATGATGACGAAATCGACGGCGTTGTCGGAACAGAACTCCAGCACCTCGGCGCTGTCCTCAGGGTCGATGTCGACGCAATTGGCCACATTGGCCATGCCGGCGTTGCCCGGCGCGCAGAACAGCAGGTCGCATTTCGGATTCTGCCGCACGGCCCATGCAAGCGCGTGTTCACGCCCGCCGCTGCCCAGTATGAGAATATTCATTTTTGTTGCGCTCCCGCCTTGGCCTGACTTGCCAAGCGTTCTAAGGTCAGCCGCAGACAGACGCAAGCGACGCGAGGGGAAATGTCCGATCTGATTGACGAACCCGTTCCGGGCCAGAACGCGCCGGAATACACCGTGTCCGAAATCTCGGGCGAGGTGAAGAAGATCATCGAGGGCAACTTTTCCCATATCCGCATCCGCGGAGAGGTCGGGCGCGTGTCGCGGCCGCAGTCGGGGCATCTGTATCTCGACCTCAAGGACGACCGCGCCGTGCTGTCCGCCGTGATCTGGAAGGGTGTCGCCGGACGCCTGCGGACCTTGCCCGAAGAGGGTATGGAAGTGGTGGCGACCGGCAAGCTGACGACCTTTCCGGGGCAATCGCGCTATCAGATGGTGATCGAGGATATCGCGCCGGCCGGTGTCGGGGCGCTGATGGCGATGCTGGAAAAGCGCAAGCAAAAGCTGGCGGGCGAGGGGTTGTTCGACGCGGACCGCAAGCGGCCCATCCCCTATCTGCCGGAGGTGATCGGGGTCGTGACCTCGCCCTCGGGCGCGGTGATCCGCGATATCCTGCACCGTCTGCGGGAACGATTCCCGCGCAAAGTGCTGATCTGGCCGGTGCCAGTGCAGGGCGAGAAATGCGCCTCCGAAGTGGCCGCGGCCATCGAGGGGTTCAATGCGCTGACGCCGGGCGGGGCGATCCCGCGCCCCGATCTGATCATCGTCGCCCGCGGCGGCGGGTCGATCGAGGACCTGTGGGGGTTCAACGAGGAAATCGTCGTGCGTGCGGCGGCGGCCAGCAAAATCCCCCTGATTTCCGCCGTGGGGCACGAAACCGACACGACGCTGATCGATTTCGCATCCGACATGCGCGCGCCCACGCCGACGGCGGCGGCGGAACTGGCGGTGCCGGTGCGCGCCGACCTGATGGGCTGGCTGTCGGGGATGGAGGACCGCCGCGTGCGCTCGCTCGCCGCGGGGCTGGACCGGCGGCGGCAGCGGTTGCGCGATCTGGCGCGCGGCTTGCCCAATCCGGCGGAGATGGTGGATTTTCAGGCCCAGCGGCTGGATGTGCTGGCCGGACGGCTGCCGCGCGCCCTGACCGGAATGGTGCAGAACGCGCGCGGGCGGCTTGTGCAACAGGCGGCCGGGCTGCGGCCCTCGGCGCTGCGGCAGAACGTGGCGCAGAAACAGGTGCTGCTGGACCGGAATGCGCGCAGTTTCGGGCAGGCCGCGAAAGGGCAGGTGGAACGGCTGCGCAACCGGCTGGATGCCTTGGACCGCCTGCGCGAAACGCTCGGCTATCGCAAGACGCTGGCGCGCGGCTATGCGGTTGTCCGCGACGGTGAGGGTGCGCTGCTGGCGACGGCGGCGGCGGCGCAAAAGGCGTCTGTCTGGGATGTGGAGTTCGCCGACGGTCATGTGCAGTCGCAGAATACCGGCGCTGTGAAACCCAAGGCGCAACCGGGCAAGAAGGGCGGTCCGAAGGGTCAGGGCAGCCTGTTCTAGGCGCCGAAGCCCGGTCCGGCGCAGTTCAGCGGTTGCGTGTCGATCCAGCCCAGTTCCAGATCCAAATCCGGCGGGTCGCCTTCGCCGCGCGCGACGTATCCGCTTGATTTATCGAGGAAATGCCAGCACTGGACGCGCGGGTCTTCGCGGTAGGTGAAGCAGACCATATCGCCTTGGGCGAACCAGTTTCCTTCCAGGCATTCTCCGCCATTGTATTGCCAGAGCGATTTGCGGCCCGGAAAATACTGTTCGGCCCCGAAGAACGTGCCGTTGCGAAAGAAATAGAGCGTCTTGCCGGTGGACAACTGCTCGAAAACCTGCGGCGGGACGACGGTCTGAGCCTGTGCCAGCGACGGCAACAGCGCCAGCAGCAGAGCCAGCAGGCGGATCACGGAACAACCCTGAATATCACGTCTTCGGTCGCGAAACACAGCCGGTCGGTGCAGAGCTGGATGTTCACCCCCGCTTCGGGGGCTGTCAGCGTCACCGGAAAACTCTGCGTGCCGGTCAGTATGTCGGGCAAGGGCGCGTCGAACTTCAGGCCCCTGGTCTTGAGCGTCGCCGTTTCGATATAGACCTCGTCGTCGAGGCCTATGGTCAGGCTCCAGCCGGCGCCGCGGCGCAGGGCCAGCCTCGCCCGACCGTGTTGCAGATGGCGATGCAGGCCGCTGTCGCCCCTGGTCAGTTTCTCCGCTGCTGTCACGGCCACCAGGCGGGCGACCGGCATCTCGGCCAGATGGCCGGACAGGGCGTTCAACAACACACGGGCGCGCGCGTCCCAGACATCGCTGCCGCCGCGGTGGGACAGGTCGGTCAGCAGTTCCAGCATGGAGCTTTCGCCGGACGGGATCGCGCCGTCCTCCAGTTCCAGGACCGGCCCGAGCGGGCCGTCCTGCGTCAGGGCCAGCCTGCCCCGGTCGCTCGCGAATTTCTCCAGCGCGGTTGCGGTCAGGTCTTCGGCCTTGTCGCGCCACTTGTCGGCGCCGCCCGCGTCGTAAATGCCGAGGCACCCCTGCGCCAGCCAGACATAGTCGCTGAGATTGGCGTTTTCGAGCGCCACGCCGCCGCCGTTGATACGGTGGAGGCCCTGCGGGGTCTCCAGCCGGTCGAGCACGGCATTGGCGGCGGCCTCTGCCATGGAGCGCCAGTCGGGTCGGTCGAAGACGGCGGCCGCCTGCGCCAGCCCCCGGATCATCAGCCCGGTCCAGCCGGTTATGATCTTTTCGTCGCGCAGGGGGCGGGGGCGGCTGTCGCGCGCCAGTCGCAGGCGCTCCAGTTCCGCGTCGAGCGCGTCTGCATCGAACCCTTGATGCGACGTGAGGTGCGGGACCGGCCCGGCCTCGATGGTCGGAGGCTTGTTCAGGCCGAGCAGGGCGGCGGTCGCCGGATCGGCCAGGACAGCGCGGGCCTCTTCGGGCGGCCAGACATAGAAAGCGCCTTCTTCGAGTTTTCCGGCCGCGTTCAGGCTGTCGGCATCTTCTGCGGTGAAAAACGCGCCGTCCGGCGCGGACATGTCACGGGCGAGGTATTGCACCAGACGCTCAACCGTGCGCTGGAAACGCGGGTTGCTGGTCAGTTCAAAGGCCTCACTGTAACAACGGATCAAAAGAGCCTGATTATAAAGCATCTTTTCAAAATGTGGCGTGCGCCAGTTCTCGTCCACCGTGTAACGGTGAAACCCGCCGCCGATTTGGTCGTGAAATCCGCCTGCGGTCATTTCCTCCAGCGAATGGGTGGCCATTTCCAGCACTTCCGCGTCGCCGGTGCGCCGGAACCGGTCGAGCAGGAACAGGATGTTGCCCTCGTGCGGGAACTGCTGGCCGTTCGAGAATCCGCCATTCACCGGATTGAAGGCCTGCGCCAGATGCTCGGCGGCATTCTCGGCGGCGTGGGTGATGTCGGCCTCGGGTTTCGGGCGCGAAAGGGCTGTGTTCACGGCCTCTGACAGGCTGGCGGCGAAGCGTTCGAATTCGGCCCGCTTGTCGCCCGCCCACTGGTGGGCGATGGCGTTCAGGACCTGCATGAAATGCGGTTTTCGGAAATAGGTTCCGGTGTGGAACGGCCGCCCGTCGGGCAGCAGCCATGCCGAATTGGGCCATCCGGCGTGGCGGTGTTGCAGAGAGGTGGCCGTGATATAGACCTGGTCCACGTCGGGGCGCTGTTCGCGGTCCAGTTTCACGGCAACGAAATCCCGGTTTAGAAGCTCCGCGACCTCTTCGTTGTCGAAGGATTCCTCTTCCATGACGTGGCACCAGTGGCAGGTGGCATAGCCCGCCGACAGAAAGATCGGCACGTCGCGGCGTTTGGCCTCGGCCAGGGCGGCGTCGCCCCAGGGCCACCAGTCCACCGGGTTATGGGCATGTTGCAGCAGGTAGGGCGAAGCCTCGAATATCAGGCGGTTGATATAGCGCGGTTCGCCGTC
>JBFIHV010000216.1:0-5015 GCA_041601595.1 Amylibacter sp.
GATGTTCGCGCTGATCTTCATGTGGACGCCGCCGCATTTCTGGGCGTTGGCGCTGTTCATGAACGACGATTACACCAAGGCCGGCGTGCCGATGCTGACGGTCACCCACGGAAAACGGGAAACCCGCCGGCAAATCCTGATCTATACGGTTCTGCTGGCGCCTGTCGCTCTGGCGATTTCCTTCACATCGATTGGCGGTCCGGTCTATTTTGCGGTGGCGCTGGCGCTGAACGCCCTGTTCCTGAAGGGCGCATGGACCCTTTGGAAAAGGGCCGAAGCGGCTGCCGAGGCGGACCGCTACGCGTCTGAAAAATCGGTGTTCAAGTTGTCGCTCTATTATCTCGCCCTGCATTTCACGGCCCTGCTGGCAGAGGCCGGCCTGCGGGCGGCGCAACTGGATTGGGCGGCTTGGCCGCAGTGGGTGTAAAGATGCCGATCGTACACGAGACAGAAGCCCAGAAAAGCCGCAAGAAGAGCAACATCCTGCTGGGTGCCGTGCTGGGCGGTTTCGTCCTGCTGGTGTTCGCGATCACCATCGTCAAGATGGTCGACGGCCAGAACATGGAGGCCTTCGACCACGTGCGCCGTCCCGCATTGGAGGATGCGAAATGAGCGATACCAGGAACAGGAAACTGGCATTCAGTCTGCTTGCATTGGTCACCTCGATGCTGATGCTGTCCTTTGCAGCGGTGCCGTTCTACAACTGGTTCTGCCGCGTCACCGGCTTCGGCGGTGTGACTCAGCAGGCCGAAGCGCCCAGCGACCGCGTGCTGGATCGGACGATCAAGGTCCGCTTCGACGGGTCTCTGGAAAAAGGCATGCCGTGGGAGTTCAAGCCCGTGGCGCACGAGATGGAACTGAAGATCGGCGAGACCGGTCTGGCGTTTTACGAGGCCTATAACCCGACCGATCAGGCGATCGCGGGAACGGCCAGCTTCAACGTCTACCCTTATTCGGCGGGCGCCTATTTCACCAAGATCGACTGTTTCTGCTTCGAGATGCAGGTCCTCCAGCCCGGAGAGAGGGTACAGATGCCGGTGACTTTCTACGTCGATCCCGAGATCGTCGAAGACATCGAGGCGAAATACGTGAAATCGATCACGCTTTCCTATACTTTCCATGTGACAGATTTACCCAGCGAACAGGCGAGCCTTGCGCGGCCGGCGGATTCGCAGGTAAACAAGACTCAATAACGAGGGATACCAACAATGGCGCATGCTAAAAATCACGACTACCATATTCTGAAGCCCAGCATCTGGCCGCTGATGGGCGCTGTCGGCGCTTTCGTCATGCTCTCGGGCATGGTTCTGCTCATGAAGGGCATCACGCCCTATGTGGCCCTCGCCGGTCTGGCGCTGGTGCTCTACGTGATGTACGGCTGGTGGTCGGACGTGGTCGACGAGGCCAACGAAGGCGATCACACGCCGGTTGTGCGCATCGGCCTGCGTTATGGCGTGATCATGTTCATCATGTCGGAAATCATGTTCTTCGTGGCATGGTTCTGGTCCTTCTTCAAACATGCGCTCTATCCAATGGAAATGGGCGCCGGCGGTGTCTGGCCTCCGGTCGGCATCGAGACGTTCGACCCTTGGCACCTGCCGCTGATGAACACGCTGATCCTGCTGTGTTCCGGCTGTTTCGCGACCTGGGCGCACCACGCGCTGGTGCACGACAACGACCGCAAGGCGCTGGTTCAGGGCCTGATTGGCGCTATCGTGCTGGGAGTGATTTTTACTTTCTTCCAGGCCTACGAATACAGCCACGCGGCCTTCGGTTTCTCCGGCAACATCTATGGCGCGAACTTCTTCATGGCGACCGGCTTCCACGGCTTCCACGTTATCATCGGGACGATCTTCCTGACGGTCTGCCTGTTCCGCGCAATGGCCGGACATTTCACACCCGAACGCCACATCGGCTTCGAGGCGGCGGCCTGGTACTGGCACTTCGTCGACGTTGTCTGGCTGTTCCTGTTCGCCGCGGTCTATATCTGGGGCGGCTGATCTCCGGACCGGTTGCAAACTGAATACTGAAAGCGCGGGCAGGCCCCGCGCTTTTTGTTTTGGAGTCGGGCCTGATTGCGTTAATTTGAACATATGCAATTTGAAGACGAGATTTTCGGCTCTCCGGCGCATGTGGCGCTGGCGCGGCGCACGCGGGAATTGTGGGCGCTGATCGGGAACGATCCACGCTTTGGCAGCTACGGGCGCAATGTGGTCGTCGTTGGCGATCAGGGGGCGGATATGGCCCCGCTTATGGTCGCCATATCCAGGCTTACCGGAAATTGCGGTTCGCACTACTATCCCGCTGAACGGGCCGATGCCCTGATGGCCGAACTGGCCGGGGCGGGGCAGGAAACCGGCCGCTGGTTGCATTGCTGCGGCGGGCAGAAGGCCTATGACCTGTGCAAGGCCATTGTTGCGGACGTGGCATTGCCCGATGATCTGCGCGTGACGCGCCTGTCGGCCGACAGCCCCGCGTCGCTGGTCCGGGCCACTGCCGAGCTGTCCTTCGCCTGCGGCGTCGCCCAGATGCCCGGCCGGTATATGCGAGGCATGGCCGCGCCGGGGATATGCCTCGTGGCGGTCGATGCCGACGGCGATCCCGTGGCGACAGGTTCGTCGTATCGCTACACCCATCCCGACAGCCCCTATCCGGACTATGCCTTCTGGGGCGCGCTGGTCACAAGGCCGGACCGGCGCGGCCAGAAACTCGCGATGATCCTTGGCGCAAGGGCCATCGTGCATATGTGGGAAAACCACGGCGTCCGCAGCTTTTCCACCGGCATAAAGGCGGACAACGCCGCCTCGCTGGCGGTCTGCGCGAAACAGGGCGTCGTGCCCGGCGACTGGGTCTTCGTCGCCAACACCGATCCCGAGCTTTTCGAGGGCGGCGCTTTCACCCGATAGGGCATTCCCGCGCGACGGCGGCTTCGGCCCTTGGCGCGGGCCGCAAAGTGTTCTATCTGCTGGTCTGCCTGACGAAACCGACGGATGAACCCCTATGACCAGACGCATGATCCTTCCCCTGATCTTCGGCCTCGGCGGGCTTGCGGTCCTGCTGTCGCTGGGCATCTGGCAGGTGCAGCGCATGAACTGGAAACAGACGATGCTGGCCGAGATCGAGGCGCGGATCGCCGCCGATCCGGTCGCGGTTCCCGCCGATCCGCAGCGCGACCGCGACAACCGCCTGTCGGTGGCGGCGGACGTCGAGATACTGCCGCAGGAGGCGCATGTCCTGACCAGCCGGAAATTCACCGGACCGGGTTATCTGGTGCAGGTGCCGGCGCGTCTGGACGACGGGCGGCAGGTGATCCTCGACATGGGGTTCATCCCCGAGGCGCAAAAGGACGAGACGCGTCCGGCGGGGCGCTACCGGATCACAGGAAACATGCTGTGGCCGAACGAGGTGGACGGCTTCACTCCCGACCCGAACATCGAAAAGAACATCTGGTTCGCGCGCGACGCGGGCAAGCTGGCGCAGGCCTTCGGCATCGCCTCGGACGATCCCTATATCATCGCCGTCCGGCAGGTGGAGGGCGGCGGTTACGGCACCGAACCCGTCGCCATCGGGGCCGACATTCCGAACGACCACAGGGAATATGCGATCACATGGTTTTCGCTGGCAATCGCGTGGTTGGGGATGACAGGCTATCTGCTTTGGCGTATCAGGCAAAAGACGGTTTGAATTGGACATTGACGCATGAAATATATCTCGACCCGCGGTGCGGCGCCGGAACTGACATTCGAAGAAGCGATGTTGACGGGGCTCGCCCGCGACGGCGGACTCTATGTGCCTTCCGAATGGCCGACGCTGAGCCATGACCAGATCGCGGGCTTTGCCGGAAAATCCTACGAGGACGTCGCCTTCGAGGTAATGAAACCGTTCATCGGCGACACGTTCACCGACGCGGAATTCAAGGAGATCGTCGCCAAGGCCTATGCCGTGTTCGGCCACAAGGCGCGCTGTCCGATCGTGCAGCTGGGCAGTAACGACTTCCTGCTGGAACTGTTCCACGGGCCCACGCTGGCCTTCAAGGACGTGGCCATGCAGTTGATCGGCCAGATGTTCGAGGTGGCGCTGAAACGCAAGGGCGAGACCGTTACCATCGTGGGCGCGACCTCCGGCGATACCGGCTCGGCGGCGATGGAGGCATTCAAGGGGCTGGAAGCCGTCAACCTGTTCATCATGTATCCGCACGGCCGGGTGTCCGAGGTCCAGCGACGCCAGATGACCACGCCCTCCGAGCCGAACGTGCACGCGCTGGCCGTCGATGGCGATTTCGACACCTGTCAGGCGCTGCTGAAGGACATGTTCAACGATTTCGAGTTCCGCGACGGGGTGAAACTCGCCGGCGTGAACTCGATCAACTGGGCCCGCGTCCTGGCGCAGGTGGTGTATTACTTCACCTCCGCCGTGTCGCTGGGCGCGCCGCACCGCAAGGTGTCCTTTACCGTGCCGACAGGCAATTTCGGCGATGTTTTCGCGGGCTACGTCGCCAAGCGCATGGGACTGCCGATCGACCGTCTGGTGATCGCCACCAACCAGAACGACATCCTGCACCGGACGCTGCAATCGGGCGAGCACACCAAGACCGGCGTAAAACCCTCGATCAGCCCGTCGATGGATATTCAGGTCAGCTCGAATTTCGAACGGCTGATCTTCGACCTCTACGACCGCGAGGGCGCGGCTGTGGCGCAGCTGATGAACGAGCTGAAAAACGCCGGCACATTCACCCTGTCGCAGGGCGCGATGAAGCGCCTGCGCGACGAATTCGACAGCGGCCGCTGTTCGGAAGAGGAAACCTCGGCCGCGATCGCCGGGTTCTACCAGACGATCGGAGAAGTCCTGTGCCCGCACACCGCCGTCGGCGCCAAGGTTGCAATGGAACAAAACCGCAATATATCTGTTCCGATGATAACACTTGCCACCGCCCATCCGGCAAAGTTCCCAGCAGCAGTAGAAGAGGCATGCGGTATCCACCCCGCACTGCCCGCGCGCATGGCGGACCTGTTCGA
>JBFIHV010000217.1:0-5014 GCA_041601595.1 Amylibacter sp.
AACTCGCCGGAAGCGCCGGTAAAGCCGGGGGCCGTGACAAGCGCCACGCCGGACAGCGCATCGGACCTGCCGGTGCGCATCATTTGCGCCACGGTCCGGATGCCGTCATAGGCGAGCCCCGCCAGAGGGTGCGGATCGGCCGCGAAGGCTGCGACATAGCGGTTCTTGAAACCGTCGGCCGAGGCGAAGTCCGGCACGGCGAACCAGCCGCCCTGCAAACCGCTCTGCGCAAGGTTCTCGGGCGGGATATCCCAGCGTGCCAGGCCGATGTATTTCACCTCGGCGGGATTGAGGCCGTTTTCCGGCAGCAGTTGCGCCAGCAGCGGCAGGGCGCCGGCGCTGTCGGCGGTGATGACGATGGCCGAGGCGCCTGTGGATTTCACTTCGACCGCGATGACCGGCGCCGACTGGACGACGCTGTTCAGGTTGAAGTCATAGGTCGAGGTGCCCGTGAACTGCGCGCCGTATTTCGAGGCGGCGCTGCTGATTGCGTTCGCGGCGGAGTTGCCGGCCACGTTGCGTGGCGCCACGGCGGCGATCCGCGTCAGGCCGCGCGCGGCGGCATAGCCGACCAGCCGGTCGGCGGAATTGCGATAGGTGTTGCCCAGCACGAACAACCCGCCGCCGGCGATATCGGCATTGTTGGAAAAACTCAGGACATTGACCGAGGAATTCGACAAGGCGCTTCTGACCGCCGTCGCGGATTCGGCGAAGAGCGGCCCGATAATGATCTTTGCGCCGTCCCTGACGGCCTGACGGGCGGCATTCGCGGCTATCTCCGCGTTTCCGGAGGTGGAATAGATTTTCAAGTCGATGCCCGCATCGGGGTTTTCGTCGACCGCCAGTTGCGCCGCCCGCACGAGGCTGTTCGCCAGCGCCGAAACGCCGGCATCCGGGCTGTTCGTAGGAACCAGCAAACCGACGGTTACGCCTTTGCCGGCGTCCACTCTGGGTCCGCCCATTCCGGCCTCGATGTCGCAACCCGCGAGGGAAGCCAGAAGGAAACAGGCAATCAGTGCCCTGCCATAGATAAACAAACGCGAATTCATATTATTTCCCCCGGATTGGCTGGTCAGCATCGAGTCGTTCGTGCAAAAGTTACGCGGTGCCCCCCTCAATATCAACGGGGCTGCGAAATTGCACTGGAATTGGTCACATGATCGCCGAAAAAATCCCTCCGGGTCTGTATTTTGTCGCAACGCCGATCGGGGCCGCGCGCGATATCACGCTGCGCGCGCTCGATGTTCTGGCGGGCTGCGACATGATTGCGGCCGAGGATACGCGCAACACGCGCAGGCTGATGGATATCCACGGGGTCGAGCTGGGGGGGCGGCCGCTGATCGCCTACCACGATCACAACGCCCCGAAACAGCGGCCCCGGATTCTGGCGGCGCTGGCCGAGGGGCAGTCCGTCGCCTATGTCTCCGACGCCGGCACGCCGCTGGTCGCGGACCCGGGGTTCTCGTTGTCGCGGGCGGCGATCGCCGGGGACCTTCCGGTTTTCGCCGTACCCGGAGCCTCGGCCGTTCTGGCCGCCCTGACGGTTGCGGGCCTGCCGACGGACCGGTTCCTGTTTGCCGGATTTCCGCCGAACAAGGCGGCTGCACGGAAAAAATTCTTTGACGAGGTCAAAGGGATCGATGCGACGCTGATCTTCTATGAAAGCGGAAAGCGCATTCAATCTTCGTTAATCGATATGTTGGATAGTTTCGGGGAAGGGCGCGCGGTGGCCGTGTGCCGGGAACTGACCAAACGCTACGAAGAGGTGCTGCGCGGCACGCTGGCGGAGGTGATCGCGAAGTTCGAAGACGGAGTGGTCACAAAGGGCGAGTTTGTCGTGGTGCTGGGACCTCCGGCGCAGGAAACCACGACCGATAAGGAAATAGAGGACGCTTTGAGGCAGAACATGCAGGAACATACGACGAAAGAAGCGGTCCGTCTGGTGACGGAGAGGTTCGGCCTGCCGCGCAAACGCGTATATGACATGGCGCTGGCGCTGAAAGACGACCCATGAGCGGACTGACTTCCTACTGTGCCGGAAAGGCCGCCGAGGACCGGGTCGCGGAGTTGTACGAACGCAACGGGTTTGAAATTGTCGCGCGGCGCTGGCGCAGGTCGGCCGGAGAGATCGACCTGATCGCGCGTCACGGCGGAAAATTCTATTTCATCGAGGTCAAGAAAAGCCGGGACTGGACCACCGCCATCGCCAGGATTTCGCAGAAACAGCTGGCCCGGATTCAGGCCGCCGCATCGGAGTTCCTGGCCCTGACCGGACAGGGCCTGGATACCGAATGCCGCTTCGACGCCGCCTTGTCCGACCGCTTCGGGCGCATCAAGGTAATCCCCCAGATCACATAACTTTTCCGCCTGTTTGCGCGACCGCCCTGATTTTCCATTGCAAGCGCCGGCCCTTCGCGCCATGTATCGGCAAGGTCAAATGGAAGGTATGGGGCAAATGTCTTTGAAAGTCGCGATCCAGATGGACCCGATCGCCAATATCAATATCAATGCGGACACGACGTTCCGGATTGCCGAAGAGGCGCAGGCGCGCGGGCATGAACTGTTCTACTATACGCCGGACATGCTGGCGTTTCAGGAGGGGCGGGTTACGGCCCGGGGTTGGCCCCTGACGGTCCGGCGCGAGGTTGGCAACCATTTTTCGCTCGGCGATATGAGGGAAATCGACCTGTCGACGCAGGATGTGGTCTGGCTGCGGCAGGACCCGCCCTTCGACATGAGCTATATCACCACGACGCATCTGCTGGATATGATCCACCCGGAAACGCTGGTGGTGAACGATCCGGAATGGGTGCGGAACTATCCTGAAAAGCTGCTGGTGCTGCAATTCCCGCATCTGACGCCGCCGACCACCATCGCGCGCGATCTGGACACGTTGAAAGCCTTCAAGCACAAGCACGGCGATATCATTCTGAAGCCGCTTTACGGCAACGGCGGCGCCGGCGTGTTCCGGCTCGACCCGAGCGACCGCAACCTGAACTCGCTGCATGAACTGTTTTCCGGCATCAACCGCGAACCGCTGATCGCCCAGAAGTTCCTGCATGACGTCAGCAAGGGCGACAAGCGTGTCATCCTTGTCAACGGCGAGCCGGTCGGTGCTATCAACAGGGTTCCCGCCGCCGGCGAGACCCGCTCCAACCTTCATGTCGGCGGACGGCCGGAAAAAGTGGCGCTGGACGACCGAGATCTCGAGATTTGCGCCGCGATCGGACCTCTGTTGCGCGAAAAGGGCCAGATTTTTGTCGGAATCGACGTGATCGGCGGCAACCTGACCGAGATCAACCTGACTTCGCCCACCGGCATCCAGGAGCTTGAACGGTTCGACGGCATCAATGTCGCCGAAAAAATCTGGCAGGTGATCGAGGCCAAACGCGGCCTTTAACCGACGCGCAGTTCCGATACGATGCGGTAGCCCAGCGCCTCCGCGATGTGCGTCGCGCGGACACCCGCGGAGCCATCCAGATCTGCGATCGTGCGGGCGACGCGCAGGATGCGGTGATAGCCGCGCGCGGTCAGTCTGAACTTGTCGGCGGCGCGGGTCAGCAGGGCCGCGCCCTCGGGGTCCGGTGTCGCGATCTGTTCCAGCAGCCCGCCTTCGGCATCGGCGTTCAGGCGCGCCGTCGGATGATCGGCGAACCGCTGCCGCTGGATGGCCCAGGCGGCCGCGACGCGCTGGGCGATCACGGCGCTGGTCTCTCCGGCCGGTGGCTGGTCGAGCGCCTGCATCGCCACCGGCGGAACCTCGACCCGCAGGTCGAAACGGTCCCACAGCGGGCCGGAGATCTTGCCCAGGTAATCCTGCCCGCACATCGGCACACGCGCACAGGCCCGCGCCGGATCGGTCAGATAGCCGCAACGGCAGGGATTGGCCGCGGCCACAAGCATGAAACGGCAGGGATAGGCCACATGGGCGTTCGCACGCGCCACCATCACGCGGCCGGTTTCCAGCGGCTGGCGCAGGGTTTCCAGCACGGTGCGGGAATATTCGGGGAATTCGTCCATATACAGAACGCCGTTGTGCGCCAGTGATATCTCGCCCGGCTTGGCGCCGCGCCCGCCGCCGACGATCGCAGCCATGGAGGCCGTGTGGTGCGGGTCGCGGAACGGCCGCGTGCGGGAAATCCCGCCCTTGGTCAGCAGGCCGGACAGCGAATGGATCATCGAGGTCTCAAGCGCCTCTTCCGCGTCCATCGGCGGCAGCAGCCCGGCCATGCGCGAGGCCATCATCGATTTGCCGGACCCCGGCTCGCCCACGAAAAACAGGTGGTGACGGCCGGCGGCGGCGATCTCCATCGCGCGCTTGGCCTTTTCCTGCCCCTTTACGTCGGTCAGGTCATGGGTTTCGCGCGGGGTGGAAACCTCGCCCGGCTGCGCGGCGGGCAGGATGTGGCGGCCCTTGAAATGGTTCATCGCCTCCAGCAGCGTGGCGGGCGCGATCACCTTGACCGAACCGACCCAGGCGGCCTCGGCGCCGCAATCCCTCGGGCATAGCAGGTCGCAGGAGGCCTCGGCTGCCGCGATGGCGGCGGGCAGGGCGCCCACGACCGGCACGAGTTTCCCGTCCAGCGACAGTTCGCCTAGGGCAACTTGTCGGATCACCTCTTCGGCGGGCAGGACATCCATCGCCGCCAGAACCGCCAGCGCGATGGGCAGGTCGAAATGCGATCCTTCCTTGATCAGGTCGGCGGGCGACAGGTTGACGGTGATGCGTTTCGACGGCAGCGCCAGCCCAAGCGAGGTCAGCGCCGCGCGCACCCGTTCGCGGGCCTCGCTGACCGCCTTGTCCGGCAGGCCGACGATGGAAAAGGCGGGAATGCCGGCGGCCAGCGAACACTGCACCTCGACCAGACGGGCCTCGACCCCGTGAAACGCCACCGAGTAGGCCCGTGCGACCACTTCCGTCCCTTTCGTTAAACAAGGTTAACGCTAGAGGCGGTATGGTTTATTTTTGGTAAATTTTCAGAAAATCTTCCCAGACTTCCGCATCCGCAACCGT
>JBFIHV010000218.1:0-4987 GCA_041601595.1 Amylibacter sp.
GCCTGCCCCTGGGCGCACCGGACGCTGATCTTCCGGCAACTGAAGGGTCTGGAGGATCATATTTCGGTCAGCGTGGTCCATCCCGACATGCTGGAGGACGGTTGGACATTCCGGACCGATTTTCCCGGCGCGACCGGCGACACGCTCTATGGCAACCGGTTCCTGCGCGATATCTACACCATCGCAGATGCCGGCACGTCGAGCCGCGTAACCGTGCCGGTGCTCTGGGACAAGAAACGCCGGATCATCGTGTCGAACGAATCCTCCGAAATCATCCGGATGTTCAATTCGGCCTTCGACGGGATCACCGGAAACACCGACGACTATTGGCCACAGGACATGCGCGCCGACATCGAGGCGGTCAACAAGCGTATCTACAGCACGCTCAACAACGGCGTTTACATGTGCGGCTTCGCGCGGTCACAGGCGGCCTATGACGACGCCGTGGAAGCCTTGTTCGACACCATGGACTGGCTGGAGGACAGGCTGTCAAAGTCGCGCTACCTGATGGGCGACCGGATCACCGAAGCCGACTGGCGGCTGTTCGTGACGCTGCTGCGCTTCGACAGCGTCTACCACCTGCATTTCAAGTGCAACCGCAACAGGCTGGTCGACTTTCCCAACCTGTGGGGCTTCACGCGAGAACTGTACCAGTGGAAGGGCGTGGCCGGAACGGTGCATATGGACCACATCGTGCGGCATTACCACTACAGCCACGCGTCGATCAATCCGAACCGGATCATTCCGGTCAACCCGGTGATCAACTGGTCCGAACCGCACGGTCGCGACCGGATTTCGCAAAGCGTTCCGCCGACAGGCCGTAATGCTCGACCATCGCGGCCAGATCGTCCGGCGCGACCGGGCTGTTCAGGAACCCGCGCGTATTCGGGATGATGTCAAAGATCGACCCGTCCGAGAAGAAACTGTTCGACGTCACCACGATGATGGCGATGTCGGGACTGCGATAGGTCGCAAGGTCCGAGATCGACAGCACGCTGCAATTCGGCGTCAGAAGGTTGATCACAAGCACGTCAAAGCGCTGAAACCGCAGCGCGTTGATGGCGCCCTCCTGATCCCCGGCAAGCACCGTGACCGCGCCCTGGCGTTCCAGATGATCGCACCATAAGCGACCGATGGATTCATTTGATTCTACAACAAGTACATGCATGACATCCCGCTACCCACTTAATTTTACCCCATTTTAACCATTATAAAAATTGATTAAGATTTTACTAATATTGTTAACGTTTCGGTTGGGATTGCGTTTCCGACGGGAATTTGGTCAAACGAGCCGACGATGCCCGGGGAAGTGAAAATGCCAACGACAATCACGGTTTGTGACACATGTAAGCGCGACGATTGGGATCCGGTCGCAGATCCCAAAACCGACGGCGAAAAGCTGGCTGAAATGGTCGAGCAGGCCGCCTCGGGGACCGAGGGCGTGACCGTCCGGCGGCATTCCTGCCTGATGGGCTGCGACCACGGCTGCAACATTGTGATCCAGGCGGAGGGCAAGCTGAACTATGTCCTTGGCCGGTTCGAGCCCGACCAGGGCGCGGCAGAGGGCATCGTCGGCTATGCGGCGCTGCACGCACAGAGCGACAGCGGACAGGTGCCCTACCGGACCTGGCCGCAGGCGATCAAGGGCCATTTCGTTGCGCGTCTGCCGGTTCTGCCGGCCATCGCGGATCCGGAATGACCGCCGCGGCGCAGCGCGACCACGGCGGCGGGCTGGATGCCGCCGTCGCGCGTTTCGGCGGGCGCAAGGACGACTGGATCGACCTGTCGACCGGCATCAACCCGTGGCCCTATCCGGTCAGGGATATCCCGGACCGCGCTTGGCACGCCCTGCCTGACAGCGCCGCGATGCAGCGGCTGCTGTCCGCCGCACGCAGCTTCTGGCATGTTCCCGACGGGGCGGAAATCGTCGCGGCCTCGGGCGTATCGGCGCTGATCGTGCAACTGCCGGCGCTCTGTCACGACCGGAGTGTCAGCATCGCCAAGCCGACGTACAACGAACACGAGGCCGCCTTCGCCGCCGCAGGTTACGCTCTGTCGGACGCGGGCGCGGCGCAGGTGTTCGTCCACCCGAACAACCCCGACGGCCGGCGTTTCGGTGAAGCCGACGTCATGGCGAACCACCGCGACCTGACCATCATCGACGAGAGTTTCTGCGATTGCACGCCGGATGCCTCCCTTGTTCATCTGGCCGAAACACCGGGCGTTGTCATCCTCAAGGGTCTGGGCAAGTTCTGGGGCCTCGCCGGGCTGCGGCTGGGTTTTGCCATCGCCCGTCTGGACAGCATCGCGGCCCTGCGGGAGCGTCTTGGGCCCTGGGCCGTTTCCGGCCCCGCGCTGCACATTGGCGCAATGGCGCTAAAAGACGACGGCTGGGCGGCGGCAACCCGCGAGCGCCTGCAGCAAGCTGCCGCGAGGCTCGACGCGATCGCGGCAAAGGGCGGACTGTCCCCTGTCGGCGGCACTGACCTTTTCCGGCTGTATTCCTGTTCCAATTCCGACACAGTATACCGAAAACTGGCCGCCGGACGCATCCTGACGCGGACATTCCCCTATTCGAAAGACTGGATTAGGCTAGGATTACCCGGCGGCGAGCCGGACTGGCAGCGCTTGTCGCATGTATTGGGAGTATGAGTTGAATTTTTTTCTTGTCGTCCTTCTGGCTCTTATTCTGGATGCCGCTGTCGGGGACCCGCCGCGCATATGGGATCGCTACAAACACCCCGCCGTCCTGATGGGCGATGTCATCGACTGGCTGGACCGGAAGCTGAACCGCGGCAGTTACCTCAAGGCGAAGGGCTTCGTCGCGATCGGCGCGGCCAGCCTGTTGGCGATCGCGATCGGGATGCTGATCGTTTTACTGCCGAATGACGGTGTGATCGGTCTGGTGAACGGCGCCCTCCAAGTCGTGATCGCGGCGATGCTGCTGGCCTTCAACGGGCTGGTCGGGCATGTCACCGCGGTTTCCGTGGCCCTGGAAGAGGGCCTTGAACAAGGCCGCGAGGCGGTCGGCCATATCGTCGGGCGCGACACCGCCGATATGAGCGAAAGCGACATCGCGCGCGCCGCCATCGAAAGCGCCGCCGAGAACCTGTCGGACGCGGTGATCGCGCCCTTGATGTGGTTCCTGATCTTCGGAATGCCCGGATTGCTGCTGTACAAAATGGTCAACACCGCGGACAGCATGATCGGCCACAAGAACGAGAAATATGTCAACTTCGGCTATGCCGCGGCCAAGCTCGACGACCTCCTCAACTGGATACCGGCGCGGGTCACGGGATTCCTGATCTGTCTGGCCTATCTGTCGCAAAAGGCCATGAACATCATGGTCTATCAGGCCGACCTGCATCGCTCGCCCAACGCCGGCTGGCCCGAGGCCGCCATGGCCGGCGTTCTGGAAATTTCGCTGTCGGGCCCGCGCACCTATGACGGCAAGGTCAGCGACGAGCCCTACCTGAACCCGTCGGGCCGGCGCGACCTGATCGCGACCGACATAGACGATGCTGTCAAGGTGATGTTCCGGACCGTTCTGGTGGCCGCCGCGATTTTGGCGGTCCCGACGCTGTTGACGCTGCTGTTCTGAGGCGCCCGCCGAACATCGCGAATCCGCCGGTTTTCAAGCGACTCCCACCTCTGCGGCTGGCAGGGTTTTGCCGGTTATGCTGCCCGCACCGAACGCGAATGCGCCGCCCGTTTCACCGCCTGTGAGCGTCAGAGGGTGGCGGGCCGCAGCCCGACCACAAGGGTCAGCCGGTTCTGGTCTTCGACGCGGGAAAAGTGGATATCCTCCGTCAGGCTCTTGATCAGGAACCAGCCGAAACCGCCGTCCGGCATTTCCGATGCTTCGTATTTTTCCGTGTTCAGGACCACCTCTTCCGGCGGGCCGTCGAACGGTTTGCCGCGGTCCACGATCTGCATCGACAGGGTCAGTTCCCGCAGGGTGGCCTTGATCTGGACGTCCCCCTTTTTCTCCGCGCCGTAGGCATGCTCGATGACATTGTTCAGCGCCTCGGCCAGAACCAGCATCACGTCGCCGATGCACTCGGAATGGACGTTCTCCTGGTCCAGCCACTTTCCGACGCGCTCAACCGCTTCGCTTGCCTGCTGCAGGTCGCTGTAGACATTCAAATCCAGATTTGGGCGCAACCAAGAGCTCTCACGAGGCTCGAATCCTGATTTCTGTCGACTGTAGTTCATCTAGATTGCCCTTTTATGTAGTCCCGCAATCGCGTCATCAACCGTCGTATAAATATTGAACACACGATCCATATGGGTCAGGTCGAACAATTTCTTCACCGGTGGCGTAAGCCCCGAAACCTCGAAAACCTTGTCCGGCAGCATCAGTTTCAGAACCGAAATCAACGCTCCCAAACCGGAGCTGTCCATGAAATCGATCCGCGACATGTCGAGCACGATGTGGTCTGCGCCGCTTTCCGAAATATCGTGCATCGTGGCCTTGAAGCCGATAACCGAGTGCGCATCCATGCGCCGGTCAATGGGCTTGACGATTGTAACCGGCCCGCTTCTCGATATTTCCATTCGCATCAATTCCTCCAGCCGGCCGTTGGCCATGTCTTTTCCTCTTCAGCATGTTTCAAATTCCCTATCAAAACCTTTCCTTGACAGAGGAAAGCCCCGGCCTTCCAGAACAAAATAGTTAGAATTTGACCTTGTTTTTAAAGCTCGGAGCAGGCATGTCCCGTCCGGGCGAAGGGGACATGCCCGGCCTCGTCCGAGGGCAGGCTCCGATAATTTTCCGAAAGGCGGATTGCAGATGGATCTCAAAGAAAACTATGCCGACCTGGGCAAGCGCATCCTTGCCCTGTGTGAGGGAGAGACGGATCAGGTGGCCCTGATGGCGACGATCGCCTGCGAGGTCTACGCGGCCGACGACCGGTTCGACTGGGTCGGGTTCTATCGCAATGTCGGCGACCGGATGTTGAAGATCGGGCCGTTTCAGGGCGGTCAC
>JBFIHV010000219.1:0-4982 GCA_041601595.1 Amylibacter sp.
CCGCCAAGATCCGCAGCGAACACGATGCCGGCCACCTGATCGGCCTGACCGAGGCCGTGGCCGAACGTTTCGGGCTCGAGGTCCGAGCGATCCGCACCGACGGCACACAACCGGTGGGCCGCGGTATCGGTCCGGCGCTGGAGGCGCGGGATGTGCTGGATGTCCTGCAAGGCAAACCCGATGCCCCGGCGGACCTGCGCGCCCGCGCGGTTGCGCTGGCGGGCGCGCTTCTGGAATTCACCGAGGTCGTGGCGGTCGGACAGGGTGCCGCTCAGGCGGATGCGGCGATCAGTGACGGCCGCGCCTGGGCCAAGTTCCAGCGTATCTGCGAGGCGCAGGGTGGCCTGCGCGAACCGCCGGTGCCGCGCCTTTCACGGGACATCACCGCCTCCGCCTCCGGCGTCGTGGTCGAGATCGACAACCGCAAACTCGCGATGGTCGCCAAGCTCGCAGGCGCACCCGAGGCCGTCGCTGCGGGGGTCACCATCCACGTCCGGATCGGCGACCGCGTTTCGGCTGGCCAGACGGTGTTCACCATCCATGCCGAAGCTGCGGGCGGGTTGCATTATTCGCTGGCCAACATGGCCCCGCTCGAGGAAATCGTCCGCCTTGGAGGCATGGAATGAGCGTGATTGTCCTGCCCCTGCCTGGCAACGAAGCGATGGCGCAGAGGGTCGCGGCATCCGGCGACTTCGAACTGGGACAGATCGAAACGCGACGCTTTCCGGACGGAGAGACCTATTTGCGCCACCTCTCGCCGCTTCAGGGCCGGTCTGTCGTTCTGGTCTGCACGCTGGACAATCCCGACGCCAAGCTGGTCCCGCTCCTGTTCGCCGCCCGCGCGGCACGCGAGCAGGGTGCGCGGCGCGTCGGGCTGGTAGCGCCCTATCTGGCCTATATGCGGCAGGACCGGCAGTTCCATTTCGGCGAGGCGGTGTCGGCGCGGCTGTTCGCGGCGCAACTGTCGGCCGATTTCGACTGGCTCGTGACGGTCGAACCGCATCTGCACCGCATAGCCAGTCTGGACGAGGTCTGCAGCATCCCGACCCGCGCAGTTCACGCGGCGCCCTTGCTGGCCGCCTGGATCGGCGGGAGGGTGACTGATCCCGTCGTCATGGGACCGGACGAGGAAAGCGGGCCTTGGGTTGCCGCAGTCGCGGAACAACTGGGCGCACCCTTCGAGGTGGCGAAAAAGACCAGACTGGGGGACCGCGACGTCAGGATATCCCTGCCGGATATCGACGGCCTGCGCGACCGGACGCCGGTTATTGTCGACGATGTCGTCTCGTCCGGGCGGACTTTGCTGGAACTCACGGAACTGCTGCGGGGGCGCTTCAACAAAGCGCCGGTCGGCGCCGTCGTTCATGGCCTTTTTGTCGAAGAGGCATATGCGCAACTGCGCTCCAAATGCGCGGATGTGGTCAGCACGAACACGGTGAAGCATCAGAGCAACGCGATTGATGTCTCAGGCGAAATAACGACTGCGGTCATGGAACTCTGTTGAAGAAATTCCGGACACGCCGATCATATTGGACCAATTTGGAAGCAGGCCGGCTGGCGACGCCCGAGAGCGCCGCCCGGACCCTTACAATGTTTTGACCCAACAAGCATTGCTGGCTACAGTCATCCCATGACTTCGTTGACGCAAATCGAGATATTGCTGCCGGAACTGCATGCCTATGCCCGGTGGATTTGCACGCCTCCCGACGATCCCGAGGACCTTGTCCAGAGTTCGATCGAGCGGTCGCTGCGGGCCCATGACCGTCCCGTAAAGCTGGATGACCTGCGGCCGTGGATGTTCCGTGTTATCCGCAACCTGCATCTGGACGAATTGCGCCGCCGGCGCGTGCGCAGGGAATATACCGCGCGCGAGAAACGTTTATCCAGCGAGACAGGCGAAATGCGTGATATGCCGCGCGACGTGCTTGTCCGGCTGGCCTTTGAAAAGCTGCCCTCTGAAAAAAGGGAAATTCTTTTTCTGGTGGATGTCGTCGGGTTGAAGTATTCGGAAGCGGCAGTCGTTATCGGTGTTGCGCATGGAACCGTCATGAGTCGCGTCAGCCGTGCGCGCCGCGAACTGCGCGACTTGATCGAGGGAAGTGGCGGTGATCAACGCGGTGCCGCTGAAATGGGTGGAAATAAATGAAGCCTGACACAGAGACGTGGGAGCTTTTGAACGCCTATCACGATGGCGAGCTCGACCGGCGTGCGGCGTCGGCGCTACGCGCGCGGTTGCGCCGCGATCCTGTGCTTCAGGCATCGCTCGATGAGATCAGGGAGCTGTCTTCCGCACTCAAACCCTTGCGCCCCGCCGCTCCCACACCGGCTCGACTTGGGCCGGAACCGGACGCCAAGCGGTTTCAGGCCGGATTCATCCCCGCCGCTGCCGCCGCAGTTGTGATTATCGCAGGCGCTTTCCTGTACAATGGCTCCGATACCGTCGAAACGCCGCTCGACTGGCACCGGACCTTTGCGAGCCGGAGCTATCCGGCGCATCAGATCGACAACCCGACCCCGGTCTCTCAGTGGATCGGGAATGATCTGGACTTGTCGTCGGCAAACCTGACATTGGTCGATGTGGTTACTCTGGATGGCGGCGACACCTACCTGCACTACACCGGCGTGAACGGCTGCCGTCTGACCATCGGGGCATTTTCGTCACCACCCGTCCTGCCGGCCGTGTCCGACAGGGTCCTGGTCCAGGCGTGGTCGGTGGGGCGAATTTACTATTCCATCCTGGCCGAGGGCATGGATCGGCGCAAATTCGTCGCCATCTCCCACCTTCTCGAAGACCAGACCGATGGCAAGCCGGAATACGGCGAAGCGCTGGTTGCTGTCCGCGACGCTGCAAAGAACGCCGTACCCTGTGCCTGAGGGGCCAATGGCGGACTAGCGTTTGGGGAAGTTAGGCCGGTCCGTGTTATAATGCGCGGCCAGGTAGTCGAGGATCACGTCCAGTTCGTCTTTGGGCAGTTCCGACATTCCCTGTTCCTCCACCATCCAGACCAGCAGCTTCTTCCATCCGTCGCGCGTCTTGCCTTGCTGGGCGACAATCATCTCTGAATGGCAGGCGGTGCAGGTGTAATAGGTTTCCTCGACGCCTTCTGCCACGAACAACTGGCCAAAATCCTCTTGCGGAGCTTCCGACGCTTCGGTTTGCGCTTCGGTTCCCGAGGCCGCGAAGGAAACCGGGGTATCGCTTTCGCTGTTCAGATATGCGATCACGTCGGCCCGGTCGGCGGGATCGGACAGGCCTTGGAACGTCATTCGCGTGCGGGGTACGGTTTTGCGCGGGTTTTCGAGGAAGGCGTCCAGCCGTTCGACATCCCAGTTCCCGCCATGATCGCGCAGGGCAGGGGAATACTTGAACCCCTCGACCGAGGCGACGGGCCCGCCCACGATGCCATAGAGGTTCGGTCCGACTCGGTTCGGCTCTCCTGCCTCGGCGGTGTGGCAGGCCTTGCATTGGCGGAACTTTTTCTCTCCGGCCTCAGGGTCGGCGACCGATAGGCGCGCGGACAGATCCTGACTGAAAGAAGGCGAGGCGAAGGTGCCGAGGCAGAGCGCAACACCGGCGCAGATCGCTGTCAAGCGCATGTATTTCTCCTGTATCTGGATGGGTTTGCGACGACGCGGTCCGCGCCGTCGCAGTCCGGCTTAGCTGACCCGAAGCCCGACGCGGTGCATCGAGTTGTTCAGATAGCCTTTCGGGTTCCAGTCGATGGCGAAGGGCTGGGAAATGCCGGCGCTGTCGATCGCTCTGGCCCAAACTTCGTAATATCCTGCCTCCGGGAAGGTCACGTTTGCGCGCCAGTTCTGCCATGCGCCGTCATTGACCGGCGCATCGAGGCTGGCGCTCTGCCAAGTGGCGCCAAAGTCGATCGAGATGTCCAGCTTGTCGATTGTGCGGTCGCCTGACCACGCATGTCCGCGAACCTCTGTCGCCATGCCGACGGAGGCGCCGTTGGCCGGGAAGGTTACAAGCGACTTGACCGGCATGCGCTCGATGATCTCGTAAGCTTCGTCGGGAACCTCGTCCCCCGGCGCTACCGGATTTCCGGGCACGCGATAGGACGATCCCGTCATCTTGGGCCCGTCGTGGACGATGTCGCGCAACTGGATGCGGGTCAGCCATTTTTGCGAACAGGACCCCGGCCAGCCGGGAACCACGAGCCGCAGCGGAGCGCCGTTCATGACGTGAAGGGGCTGTCCGTTCATCTCGAACGCGATCAGGATGTTGTCCGTCATGGCCTTTTCGATCGGCATGCCGCGCGAGATCGGTATCTTCGAGGCATCGCCCGACAAGTGCATGTCCGCCCCGTAATGACCCGTGTAAATGACGTTCGACTGGACGCCTGCTTTTTCCAGCACGTCCTTCAGCCGGACGCCCGTCCACTCGGAGCAGGCCACCGCGCCGTATGTCCACTGGTTGCCGCTGGCCGGCGGATCGAAAAACGCCCGCCCGTTGCCGCCGCACTCTAGCGTCAGGGCCATCGTGTGAACCTCGAACTGGTCGCGCAGGTCGGCGATGCTGAGTTCCAGTGGATTGTCGACCAGACCGTCGATGGTCAGCGTCCAGCCGTCGGCGCTTGTGTTTTCCGGCTCGACGCCGTTGTTCCGGATGAAGTGCCGGCTGGTTGGCGTGATCGCGTCGTCCAACAGCTCCGGCGGCGTTTCGGCGTTCAAGGGGCGGTCGCTGAGAACGATGAGTCCATCTTTGCCCATGAGCATGTTATCCTGTGCCATCGCGGCAGGAATGAAGCCCTGCGGAATGTTGCGATGGAATGGAATTGTCATGCCTACGGCCGCGCTCATTGCGGCCAAGCCTGCGCCGCGCAGAAATCCGCGCCTGTCCGCGTGGACTTTTCGCCCGAATACTTCCAGGTCCGCTGCTTCCGGGTCCTCCGCGAAAATCCTGTGCAGGTCCTTTGTGTCGTTGCCGTCTGGTGCCATTTGCTTTCCTCCCGCTGAAATGTTTCCGA
>JBFIHV010000220.1:0-4932 GCA_041601595.1 Amylibacter sp.
GTTCGATTTCGACGCGATCCGTTCCTTGTTCAAGGGCGGATTCACCATGCGGTTCGATGCCATGCACGCAGTGACGGGCCCCTACGCCAAGGCGATCCTCGAAGGCGATCTGGGCGCGCCCGCCGGCACAGTGGTGAACGCCGTTCCGCTGCCGGATTTCGGCGGCGGGCATCCGGACCCCAATCCGGTCTGGGCCGAACCGCTGATGACCCTGATGATGTCCGGCGCCGCGCCGGATTTCGGTGCCGCCTCCGACGGCGACGGCGACCGGAACATGATCGTCGGGAAGGGGGCCTACGTCACGCCCTCCGACAGCCTTGCCGTATTGGCGGCGAATGCCCACCTCGCGCCGGGCTACAAGGAAGGCCTGGCGGGCGTGGCGCGCTCCATGCCGACCAGTGCCGCCTGTGACCGTGTGGCCGAAAAACTGGGCATCCCGTCTTATGAAACGCCGACCGGCTGGAAATTCTTCGGCAACCTGCTGGACGCCGACATGGCAACCCTGTGCGGCGAGGAAAGCGCCGGCACCGGATCGAACCATGTTCGGGAAAAAGACGGGCTTTGGGCGGTTTTGCTGTGGCTGAACATTCTGGCGGTGCGCAAGCAGTCCGTGGCCGGTATCCTGTCGGATCACTGGTCCGAATTCGGCCGGAACTACTATTCGCGGCACGATTACGAAGCGGTGTCTCTTGATGCCGCGAACGAACTGGTGTCCGATCTGCGCCGCCGCCTGCCGATCCTGTCGGGCGAGAAATTCACCGGCATGACGGTCGAAAGCGCCGACGAGTTTTCCTACCACGATCCGGTCGACGGCTCGATCAGCGAACATCAGGGCATGCGGGTGAATTTCAAGGGCGGCGGCAGGGTCGTCCTGCGCCTGTCCGGCACCGGCACCGAAGGCGCGACGCTGCGGGTCTATCTGGAGCAATACGTTGCGCCGGACGGCGCGTTGTACAAGGACACGCAAGAGGTGCTCGCACCGCTTGCGGCCGCTATCGCGGAGCTTGTCAGCCTGAAGGATCGCCTCGGCCGCGACGCCCCGGACGTCATGACCTAGGGCAGGGTCCAGTTCGGTCTGTTCTAAGCCGCCAGTTTGTGGTTCATTCGGGCGACACAACAAGGAGCAGGGCGCAGCATGAGCGAATCCGTTTTCAACCATCCTTGGCTCTCTGGCCTGTTCGGCGATGAACAGGTCAGCGGCATGCTGTCGGCAGAAGCGGAACTGGCCAACATGCTGCGGGTCGAACAGGCCTATTCGAAAGCTCTGGGTCAGGCCGGCATCGTTGCCGTTTCCGTGGCCGAGTCTGCCGCCGCCGCAATTGCGGGCGCGCATATCGATCTTTCCTCGCTCAAGGCCGGCACGGCGCGCGACGGCGTGGCGGTGCCCGACTTGGTGCGCCAGTTGAAGGCGCAGACAGCCAGCGAACTGCATTCCGCCATCCACAAGGGTCTGACGTCGCAGGATGTGATCGACACGGCTCTGGTGATCACGCTACGCGATGTGCTTGTCGTGATGGAGCAACGGCTTGGGTCGCTGAACGTCGATCTGGCGGTCTTGTCGGATGCCTTCGGTCACAGGGAACTGATGGGGCGGACGCGGATGCAGGCAGCGGTGCCGGTTACGGCGGCTGACCGGATCGATACATGGCGGTTGCCGCTGGAAGACCACCTGCAGCGAGTGTCGGAATTGCGGCCGCGGTTGCTGAAACTGCAACTTGGCGGCGCTGCCGGAAATAACGCGGCCCTTGGCGACAAGAAGAACGCTGTGGCGGGTTTTATGGCTGCGGAACTCGGTCTGGCAGTCCCGGCAAGGTCGTGGCACGCCATGCGCGACGGGCTTGGCGAGTTGGGAAGCTGGCTGTCGCTGGTCAGCGGAACGCTCGGGAAACTGGGCCAGGATGTCTGCTTGATGGCGCAGCAGGGGATAGATGACATCCACCTGTCGGGCGGCGGCGGATCGTCCGCGATGCCGCACAAGCAAAATCCGGTTCTGGCGGAACTTCTGGTGGGGCTCGCCCGTTTCAATGCCGGACAGCTCGGCTGCCTGCATCAGGCGCTGGTTCACGAACAGGAACGCTCCGGCGCGGCATGGGCCTTGGAATGGATGGTTCTGCCGCAAATGGTTCTGGCGACGGGCAGGTCGCTGGAGGCGGCGCAGACGCTCGTCACGTCGGTGGATGCTGTCGGGTCGGAATAGTATTCGGACAGGGGGCGAATTTTGCAGGCGTTCGTGGGGTTAAATACTGCGTAAATTTGTCAGTTCTGTATATCGTATAATATATATTATGTTAAATAATATCGATCTGAACTGCGTGCTGGATGCCAGAACGCCGTTGGTAAATCACTTTAACCAACGGCGCTTTGTATTTTATTCACAATGCTTTACGAATGCTTCTTAAAGCATCTTCTTGATAATTTCCTCAAGTGCAACCTGCGCTTCAGCAAATCCCCTGATGCCCTCTGCGAGTTTTTCCGTCGCCATCGGATCCGCGTTCATTTCCCAGCGGAACTGGGCCTCGGTCAATGGCTTGTCCTTGGCCTTGCGTTTGCCGTCGTCGGACAGTTTCACCGGAAGCTTGCTGTGATCCTCGGCCAGTTCGTCCAGGAAGTTCGGGCCGATGGTCAGCCTGTCGCAACCGGCCAGTTCCTTGATCTCTCCGGCGTTGCGGAAACTGGCGCCCATGACAACCGTGTCAAAGCCGCGTTCCTTGAAATAGTTGTAAATCTGGGTCACGGAAACGACGCCCGGATCGGTCTCGCTGGTGTAGTCAAGGCCGGGATTGTTTTTCTTGTACCAGTCGAGAATGCGTCCGACGAACGGCGATATCAGGAAGCCGCCGGCCTCGGCCGATGCACGGGCCTGGGCGAAGTTGAAGATCAGCGTCAGGTTGCAGTTGATGCCTTCCTTTTCCAGCGCCTCGGCGGCCTTGATGCCTTCCCAGGTGGCGGCTGTCTTGATCAGGACGCGATCCTTGCCAATACCGGCCTCGGCGAACAATCCGATCAATTTTTTTGCTTTTTCAATAGTTTCGGCTGTATTGAACGACAGTCGCGCGTCAACCTCGACGGAAACGCGGCCCGGAATGATGCCGAGGATTTCAGTCCCGAACTGCACTGCCAACCGGTCGATCGCATCTGCGACCACCTCATCCCCGGACTTTCCGGACCGGTCGACGCTGTCGAGCGCCTTGCGGATCAGCGGCGCATATTCGGCCATTTGGGCGGCCTTCAGGATCAGCGACGGGTTTGTCGTGGCATCGACCGGTTTCAGACGCCGGATTGCCTCGATCTCACCGGTATCGGCAACAACGACGGTCATTTCACGCAGTTGATCCAGACAACTTGGCTTGGTCAATGTATCGGGCATTTTCGTCTCTTTCATCTGGTTTCAGTGTTTCGCAGTCGTCTTGAACGGATCGTTCAACCCGTTAAGCGAGGTCTCGGGCGGTTGAATCTGTGGTAAATTCAAAGGTGTATACCGTTCGAATCGAATATCTGTGCATAGTTTATCTGAACCCTGCCCCGATATGAAACCTCAAGTTCGACGCGACATGAGATATGTCGCCTTGAGCCTTGTTTGGAATACATTTTTACTTTTTTGAATCCTGATTCAAAACCTCGGTCGGCTTGACAGCAATCCCTCCCGCCTAGCGCGGACAGAAACGGCGCGGCACGACGGCCGTTGCCGATGTGGCGTAAGCCCCACTGTTTGCTTGGGAATTTCTGGTCCGCCCGAAAAACGCTCGACTGTGGTAAAAATCCGGTTAACTTGGCTCAAAATCAAAAAAGAGAGGCAAGCATGGTAGCGATCCTGATAATGAACGGGCCGAACTTGAATTTGTTGGGCACGCGTCAGCCGGAGGTTTACGGAGCCACAACCCTGAAAGAAATCGAGGAAGTTTGCAAAAAGCAGGCGACTTCGGTCGGGGCAGAGGTGGATTTTTTCCAGAGCAACCACGAAGGCGATCTGATCGACCGCATCCATGCCGCGCGGGGCAAGTTCGACGGAATTATCCTGAATGCGGGCGCCCTGTCGCACACATCGATCGCGATCATGGATGCGATTTTCAGCTGTGAAATTCCAACAATCGACATGCACCTTTCGAACATTCACCGGCGCGAGGAGTTCAGGCATACCTCCTATGTGGCGAAGGCGGCGATCGGGTCCATCGCGGGTTTCGGCCCGGGCAGCTATCTGCTGGCCATCGATGCGATGATGATGCACCTGGCGAATGCACCGGCGTCCGTAACCGGCGCAAATACCAAGAAGGAGCCGTTGGCGACGACGAAGGAGCAAATGGTGCCGGACGAGGCCCCTGCTCCGGCCGCGGCGGAAAAGAAGGACGACGGAGCCTCCGAACGCGCGGCGAAAAACATGATGCCGGCAGATCTTGCGGCGGAGATCGCCGCGGCGACGGCATCCGCGATTGCTGCGCAAAAGAAGGAAATCGAAGACGCCGTAAAGGGCGCCGCGCGCCTGTCCAAACCCGACACGGCGAAACCGGAGCAGGAAAAACCGGACGACAGGAAGAACAAGTCATCGGCTTTCAACGAGATGTTCGACACGCCCAGCAAGGAAGTCCTGGATTCGCTCGGTATCGTTGCCCCGGAGCTGAATCCGCCGGGCAAAAAAGAAGAAGCCCCGAAACCCGGCAAATCGCCGCTTCGGAGCTTCCGTAAATTTTCCTAGACTTCAGGGCGGCGCTTTAGCCGCCCATTGTTTTTGCGACCTCGGCCGCGAAGTCTTCGGTTTTCTTTTCTATGCCTTCACCGACTTCCAGACGCACAAAGGCGGTGACTTCCGCGCCGGCGTCTTTGGCGGCTTGACCGACAGTCACGTCCGGATTGATCACAAACGCCTGATTCAGCAAGGTAACTTCGCTGTAGAATTTTTTCAGGCGGCCCTTGATCATGTTCTCGATGATGTTGTCA
>JBFIHV010000221.1:0-4911 GCA_041601595.1 Amylibacter sp.
GCAACGGGCGCTGATACCATTCTGGATATGACCGGTGGCGACAACTCCGCCGAAGTCATACAAAGCGGCGCTGCGGCTATTGCGAACCTTTACATAGACGCCAGCTTCAACGACATCTCGCTGACACAATCCGGCGCCTCCGCGTTTGCGGATATCGATGTGCTCGGGAACGACAACGTAGCTACGATCCTTCAACAGGGTGCCAACAGCGATGTGTATCTCTCGCTGACCGGTGCGGCCAACACCGTGGCCCTTACACAGACCGCCTTGGCCTCCGACGCCTATGCAGACATAGATATCGCCGGCAATCTGAATACCGCTACGCTTGTTCAGAACGCGGCCAACACCTGGGCAGCCATCACAATCGATGCAAACGCCAGCCGAAATGACATCAATATTACGCAGTCCGGAACAGGGGCGCGGGCGACCATCAGTGTATCGGGCGACAGGAACACTTATACCCTGGCGCAGGCGAGTTCCAGCGTGAGCATTGTAGACACCGTGGATGGCCGGCGCTCGACCACGGTTACACAGCAATGACCCTATGTTGGAACAGGTTTGGCCGATGTCGGTAGGACGGATCCGTCCTGTCGCCAAGTCGCGCAAGAATCGCAGTCCGGGCGGGCGTATCCCTGTCTGGTAAGACCAGACTGAAATTCACAGAAACGGCAGTAATTTGCACGTTGAAGGCGGGTGTTGCGGTAAAAATCAAACTAATCCGGATTTATATACCAAGTATTCAGGTATTGACCGCATGATAGCTGTAATAAATCGCATCCGATATTCTAAGATTTTGAACAAAATTGAATGGTTCCAGAATGATAAAGACCATAATCCAGACGCTTTTACTATTGGCAATTGCCGTTTCACCGGCTGCGCTGCGCGCAGAGGACCTGAGCTACAAATTCAATTTGCCGTCCTTTGGCGGCAATCCCAACAACACATCGTACTACCTGAACCTGCTGGAGCAGCAAAAACCGAATTTCAGCGATGGATCGGGCGGATCGGTTGCCGCCAAGACCGATTTCGAGCTGTTTCAGGACCAGCTTCGCCGCAGGGTGCTGTCGGCTGTGTCGTCCAATATCGTCTCTTCCATCTATGTTGTAGACAATTCGGATCTTTTGTTGCCGGGTGACACGAACAGTTTCTCTTTTGCGGATCTCGGACTGGAGGTGACTTATTCAATTGTGGCCACCGACACCGGCAATCAATTGTGCTCTACAATCTCGGATTATGGTCAAGAAAACACTCTGTGTATCCCCGTCGACTGATGCACAGAGCCGCCCACTCCTTGCGCGGGACCGCTGTCATGGTGCTGGTGGCGGCGCTTGCATCGTGTTCCGAATTTCCCGAAACACCCAAAATTAACGCTCGGGCAGCCCTGCTGGAAAATCAAAATCCTTTCCTGAGGGGTCAGACGCAAAACATAGCAAAGCTTCCCCGCCGGTCGAAGCCGATCCGGATCGCTGTCTACGACATACCGGACAAGACCGGCGCCAATAAAAGCAACGATGACTTCGCCGAAATTTCACGCGCCCTGAGCCAGGGCGCGAACGCTCTTGTGATCGATGCGCTCAGCCGGACGGGCGGCGGAACCTGGTTCGCCATTACAGAGCGCGCGGATTTTCAGTCGCTTCTGAACGAGCGGTCTCTGACCTCCCAACAGATCATCGAGGCCCGACAGCGGGCGCTTGTCCAGGCGGAGCGTCAGCGCGTCAGTCAGGCTATGGCCAGCCTTGACGAGGAAATCGCACAGCTTCGCAGACAGGTTGCCGCAGAATTCGCGGCGGCCCAGAAGAATGGAAGGTTGCCCGCCGGTACGCCAAGCTATGAGCAGACGCTTGCGAATATCGACGCATTATACAACCGCCGCCGCAGTTCGATTGATCGCGAAAAGCCGTTTTCGGCTTTTGAGGGCTCGGTGCCCGTACAGCCGTTGACGACGGCCGATTATATCCTGAGCGGTTCGATCGTCGCCTATGACTCCGATATCCAATCAAGCGGTTCCGGCCTGCGGGTCATGAATATCGGCGGCCAGAAAGAAGTGCGCCGCGATATCATTACGGTCAACTTGCGTGTTGTCAGCGTAGCCTCCAGCTTGATTCTCAGCAACAAGACGGTGACCCAAATGGTTGCCTCAGAACGGGCAGGCGGCAATATTCTCAGCTATATCACGATCAATCGCGTGCTGGAATTCGAGGCGGGCTATGCCATGAACGAACCCAAGGCCTTTGCGCTCGATGCGGCTTTCCAGAAAGCCCTGCTTGATAACATCGTAGAAATGCAGGCGCGCGGTTATTGGTAGGGGGGCCACCTTTGCCCATGGTCACGAGGTCGCTACCTGATACGGGACGAACTTGCTGTGGCGCAACGACGCATTCAAGTGCACTTTCCGCCAAGTGTCCCTAATTCCCGAAATTAAGACGAGACGCGATTTCCATGGCCGCAGCCGTCGTTCAGGAGAGATTGCGCAACGGTGCCGAACCCATGCCATGAAACGACCGGATTCCGGTGGGCTCGTCGGTACGGCTGCCGGGTTTGACATAAATCATTGCAGGTCAGCTTTGTCCTGATAAGTTCCTAGGTAAATCAATCCTGGCCGGGCGGCACAGTTTTCCGTTTGCCGACGCCGCGCCTTGCATAACCGGGGACATAATGCATTTCACCATCAGGCAGGGCTATGATGTGAAGGTCGACGGACCGCCGCGACAGGTAGTCGAGGATGGGCCACTGGTCTCGACTGTTGCTCTCTGCGGTGCGGATTTCAGAGGGGTCAGGCCGAAAATACTTGTGCAAGCGGATCAGGCGGTCGCGCAGGGCGAAGTGCTGTTCGTGGACCGGCACCGCCCCGAGGTTGCGTTTGCCGCACCTGTATCAGGTGTCATCGAGCGTATAGACCGGAGCACGCGCGGAACTTTCGATTACATCGTCATCCGGCGCGATGGCGACCGGACGCGCACTTTCGACGCATCGGGCGACGTCCGGGAGGTGTTGTTGGCCAGCGGCATGTGGCCGTCGCTGATCGCGCGGCCCTTCGGGCGCATTCCGGACCCGGACGCGACGCCGGACGCAATTCTTGTGACCGCCATGGACACAAGTCCGCTCGCGGCCGAACCGGCGGTCGTCATCAGCGAGGCGCTGGAGGAGTTTCAGGAGGGCTTGCAGCGTCTGGCGCGTTTGACTGCCGGGCAGGTCTTTGTCTGTCAGGCCCCGGGCGATCCACTGATCGCGGCAGAGCAGGAGCACATCCATTGCGTCCGGTTTCGCGGCAAGCATCCTGCCGGCCTGCCTGGCACGCATCTGGACCGGCTGGGTCTGGCCGGACGTCCGGTCTGGCAGATCGGCTACCAGGCGGTGATTTCGATCGGCCGGCTGTTCCGGAGCGGGCGGCCCGCGTCTGATAGGGTCATCTCAATTGCCGGCCCCGCAGCAGGAAACCCCCGCCTTGTGCGAACCGTTCAGGGCGCGAACCTGCAGGAGTTGTCAGCGGGTGCGACGGGCGGAGGTGGTGTCCGCATGATCTCCGGTTCCGTGCTGTCGGGCAGGACCTCTTCGTATCTGGGATTTTATCACGATCAGCTGTGCCTGCTGCCTGAGCCGCCGCGCAAAAGGGGCTTTCCGCCGGGGCTGCGGGGATACGCAGGCGCCGCCGCGCCTTTGCTGCCGAGCGAGGCCTACGAGCGGGCGCTGAGTCAGGATATCCTGCCGGTTCCCCTGATGCGCGCGCTGTCGGTGGGCGACGACGAGACCGCCGAGAACCTCGGCGCGACGGATCTGCTGGAGGAGGACGTGGCGCTGTTGTCCTATCTGTGCCCCAGCGGCAACGACTATGGTGCGCTGCTGCGGCAGACCCTCGACCGGATTGAGGCGGCAAGATGAGCAATCTGTTTTCGTCGATGCTCCCGCCCGCCTCGGCACAGGCGCCGTTTGTCCGGCAGGGGTGGACTGCGGACAGGGTCGCGCTTGTCCATTTGATATGCCTGTTGCCACCGGCCTTGGCGGTTTTTTACGGCTACGGCGACGGAATTCTGCCGGTAATCGCGGTTTCCGCGATTGCGGCGGTGCTGTGGCAACTGGTCTTTTCCGTTGTCCGGCGACGGCGGATGGGCCTGGACGGTTTGGTTTCGGCGTTGGTTTTTGCGCTGACCGCCGGGCCGTCGGTGCCGTTGTGGCAGGCAGCGCTGGCGATTTCCTTCGGTATAATCGTTGCCGAACAGGTGTTCGGCGGGCGCGGTTTCAATTTTCTGAATCCGGTTGCGGCGGCCCTGGCGTTTCTCGTCTTTTCTTTCCCGACGCTATCCTTTGACGGTGCCGCGCAGTGGATGTCCGTGTCTTCGGTTCCGGCCGCTGTAGTCCTGATCCTGACGCGAATGATTTCCTGGCGGCAGTTCACCGGCATTCTGGCGTCACTCTTGTTGGTGTCCCTCGCAGCAAGCGACGGGTTCCCGATTGCCGCGCTATTGCAAGGCCACGGCCTGTTCCTGCTGGTGTTCCTGGCCTGTGATCCGGTCAGCTCCGCGTCGACCAATGCGGGGCGATGGGCGAACGGAGTGCTGCTCGGCGGCCTGATCTGGCTCTTCGCGCCGGTCGGGGGACTGGCGGCGGGGCCGGTTCCCTTTGTGCAGGCCATCCTGCTTGCAAGCATTTTCGCGCCCCTGATCGATACGGTCGTCGTGAAGCTGAACGTCCGGCGCAGGAGGGCACGCCGTGGCTGACATGAACCCGCTGAACTGGTGGCGAAAGTTTCTGGCCCTGCCGAACGATAACCTGGCCAAGACGCTGGTCTTTGCCTTCCTGCTGGCCCTGACCGCCGCTGTTTTCGTGTCCGTGGGCGCAGTCACCTTGCGACCGTACCAGAAGGCCAATCTGGAACGGGAACGTCAGGCGCGCATGGCGGAAATCATTTCGGCC
>JBFIHV010000222.1:0-4891 GCA_041601595.1 Amylibacter sp.
ACCGTGGGAACCCTGACGGGTCTTATCGCGGGCTATGCGCGCGGCTGGACCGAGAGGATACTGATGCGTCTGGTGGACGTGCTGTTCTCCTTCACCGAGACCCTGATCGCGCTGGCCGCAGTCGCGGTTCTGGGACCAAGCCTGACGAACGCAATGATCGCTGTCGGGATCGCGGCGATCCCGTTTTACGCCCGCGTCGCCTATTCCGTGACGCTGGTGGAACGCAACCGCGCCTATTTCGATGCCGCCTATGTCGCCGGAGCCGGGCACCTGCGGCTGATTTTTGTCCATCTGTTGCCGAACATCATCCCGCCGCTGATCGTGGTGGCGACATTGGGAGTATCTTCCGCCGTTCTGGCTGCCGCCGGGCTCAGTTTTCTGGGTCTGGGCGCGCAACCGCCGTCTCCTGAATGGGGTGCGATGCTGTCGGCGGGACGCGATTACTTCACGCAGGCATCGTGGATCATGATCTACCCGGGCCTCGCCATCATGGTGACAGTCCTCGGTTTCAACCTGTTGGGCGACGGCATCCGAGAGGCGCTTGATCCGCGCCAGAAATCCTGAGGAGCAGGGCTATGCAGAACACGGCCATATCTCAAGTCCAGGAAAGGGCGGCTCTGGGCGAGACGGTCTTGCAGGTCGAAGGCCTGTCGACAGAATTCCGGACCAAGGAGGGCATCGCGCGCGCCGTCGACGACATGTCCTTCGACCTCAAGGCCGGTGAGATTCTGGCCATCGTCGGCGAAAGCGGATCTGGCAAGAGCGTGACGTCCCTGTCGATCATGGGTCTGATCCCGAAACCGCCGGGGCGCATCGCCGGCGGTCGGGTGATGTTCGCGGGCCGCGACCTGACTACGCTCAGCGACAAGGAAATGCAGAAACTGCGCGGCAGCAGCCTGTCGATGATCTTTCAGGAACCCATGACATCGCTCAATCCCGTGCTGAGCATCGGCCGGCAAATGACCGAGGGCATTCAGCAGCATCTTGGCATGACACTGCCGCAGGCCCGCGCGCATGCGATCGAAATGATGCGGCGCGTCAGCATTCCTGCCCCCGAACAGCGGCTGAAGGAATATCCGCATCAGTTCTCGGGTGGCATGCTGCAACGCATCATGATCGCCATCGCCATATCGTGCAATCCCAAGGTCCTGATCGCCGACGAGCCGACGACGGCGCTGGACGTGACCATTCAGGCCCAGATCCTTGAACTGATGCAGGATTTGCGGAAAAAGACCGGCTCCGCCATCATGCTGATCACGCATGATATGGGGGTGGTTGCGGAAATGGCTGATCGCGTTCTGGTCATGTACGCCGGACGAAAGATCGAGGAGGGAACGGTTGCGGATGTCTTCCGGAATCCTCAGCATCCCTATACGCGCGGCCTGTTGGGCGCCTTGCCGAAACTAGGACACGCCGGTGCGGTCGGCGAGACCGAGCTGAACGAGATTCCCGGCGTTGTCCCCGCCCTGACAGACTTGCCGGCAGGGTGCCGTTTTGCGGCCCGATGCTCTTTCGCCTCCGACAAATGCACAGCGCTACACCCGCCATTCGAGGCAAAGCTCGAAGGGCATCTGGCCGCCTGCTGGCATTCGGACAAGCTGGAGCTGACGCAATGATGACGGACCAATTGCTGTTGAGCACCAACAACCTCGTGAAGCGCTTTCCCGTGCGCGGCGGCTTCTTCGGCGCCCGGCGCTTTGTGAACGCCGTCAACGGCGTGTCGATCGGGATCAAGCCCGGCGAGACATTGGGCCTGGTCGGGGAAAGCGGCTGCGGAAAATCGACGGTCGGCAAGCTGATCATGAAACTGCACGAGCCGACCGAGGGCGATATCCTCGTGCGCGGAAAAAATATCGCCGGACTGGGCAGGTCCGCGATGAAGCCGGTCCGCAAGCAGGTCCAGACCATATTCCAGGACCCCTACGCTTCGCTGAATCCCAGGATGACGGCAGGATCCATTGTCGGGGAGCCGCTGAAAATCCACGGCATCGCCTCTGGTACGGACCTGACGCGGCGCGTGGCCGAGGTTTTCGAAAAGGTCGGGTTGCGACCCGACCAGATGACCCGGTTCGCGCATGAATTCTCGGGCGGACAGCGCCAGCGACTGGCAATCGCTCGCGCGCTTGTGGTCGGCCCCGACCTGATCATCGCCGACGAACCCGTCTCCGCGCTCGACGTGTCGATCCAGGCTTCGGTCATAAACCTGCTGATCCGGTTGCAGAAGGAAATGGGGCTGTCTCTGCTGTTCATATCGCATGACATGAGCGTGGTGGAACATATCAGCCACCGTGTCGCTGTCATGTATCTGGGGCGCATCGTCGAAAGCGGACCGAGGTCCGAGTTGTTCGCCAATCCGCAGCACCCCTACACCGAGGCACTGCTATCAGCCGTCCCGGTCGCCGACCCGGACGCCCGCCGCCGCGAAAGGATCGTCCTCAGGGGCGACGTACCCAGCCCGATCGACCCGCCGAGCGGGTGTCACTTCCACACCCGCTGCCCGATTGCGCAGGATATCTGTCGCGTCAGGGACCCGAGGTTGAACTCAGTCTCCAAGGGACACGAGGTCGCCTGCCACCTGCGCGCGCCCGGTCCGGAGGCGACGTCATGACAATCGGGATCGGCGCTGTCGGAAAAAACGCCGGGCTGGCCGTGTTTCGGGCGCTGGAGGCCGCGGAACGTGTCGGTTCCGGAGCCATTGGCGGCTTCGCCGTCTTTGCCGCAATCGACTCCAGCGGCGTACTGCGCCTCGCCGAGACCCAGCGCGGCGGCACGACGACGCTTTTCACGGACGGCGAAAACACGGGCGGCCCCCCGCCGGAGGACATCGCGGCGGCTCGCTTCGCCGCCGTGATGTCCAGCGGCCCCGACCGGCCGGAGCCGCTGATGCAGTTTCTGGCGGCCGACCCGCGTGTCGGGCTTGTGACCGGGCACCGCTTGCCGAATACGCTCGGGCCGGATGGCGTCGCGATGAACGCGGCGGTTCTGGCCCGCATGGCGCGCGGCATGTCGGCGAAGGCAGCCCTCGATGCCGTTCTGAAGGCCCATCCGGATGTGGATGCGGGCATGATCGCCCTTGGACCGGATGCCGGCATTGCGGCGCGCAACAGCATGCTCGTCTTGCGCCGCCCCGACCTTGGCGCGGCGCGGCGCGAGGACAACGCCGGTAAGGCCGTGGTCGAAGTCCTGCACAACGCGATCCGGCCTAGCCGGAGCCTTGCCCCCCTCGTCGCCGACATCGCGCTGGCGGTCATGGCGCCGGCGGACCGGGCCGCGGGTGAAATTATCGTGACAGCCGGAACGCCGGTGGTCCACGGACCGCGCAACCGGGTGCTGGTCGATGCGGGAAACAAGGCCTTGTCGATCGAATCCGAAAACGCGGCCCTGACATCGGGCCGCCATAACTGCGCCGCCATCTATCTTGGTTCAGAAGTCGTGCGGAACGGCGCCGTCATCGGCAACACGCTGATGGAACCGAATGTCATGGTCGCGGACGGATCGGTGCAAAGCCTCAGCGGGCAATCCCAAGTCCGGATACCGTTCTCGGCCCCCGAGAAGAAAGGATGAGCCGTTCCATGCAAACCCCTGGCACGCTTGACATTCTGGAACGTCTGGTCGCCTTTCCCTCGGTTTGCACGGCCAAGGACTATCTGGCGATCACCGACTATATCGAGGCCTTTCTGACGGAACGCGGCTTTCGCTGCTACCGGCACACGGCTGCTGAAGGCGGAAAAGCCGGCCTGTTTGCCACCGTGGGCCCGACTGGCGCGGGCGGCGTGCTGCTGTCGGCGCACCTCGATGTTGTGCCCGTCGCCGGTCAGGACTGGAACAGCGACCCGTTTGCGATGACGCGCAGGGACGGCCGCGTTTACGGGCGCGGAACTGCGGACATGAAAGGCTTTGCGGCGGCTTCTCTGCGCGCAGCGGACAAGGCCGCGAAGCTGGCCGGCGCCGCGCAGCTCGCCGCACCGCTGAAACTGGCCTTTTCCTACGACGAGGAACTGGGTTGCCTCGGGATCAACGATATGATCCCGCATCTCGAGGATTCGATCGGTTTGCCGGATTATTGCCTTGTCGGAGAACCTACCTCCATGCAACTGGCTGTCGGGCATAAAGGCAAGGTATCTTACCGGGTCGTTTGTCAGGGCAATTCGGGCCACTCCGCCTCCGCTCCCAACTACCTGAACGCGTTGCACCTTGCGGCGGATTTTGTCGGAATCCTGCGCGACACGCAGGCAGATATCGCCGCAAACGGGGCGCGCGACGATGCCTATGAGATCCCTTACACCACGGTACATGTCGGTGTTCTGTCCGGAGGCACGACGTTGAACATGGTGCCGAATTCAGCGGCGCTCGAATTCGAGATCCGCCATCTGGCTGGCGACAGCCCAGGGGACATCCTGAACCGGATAAGAACGAAAGCGGCCGCTATAGTTTGCGCATTACAGCCGGCTCATCCCCAAGCGTCGATCCGGATCGAGGAAATGAACGCTTATCCGGGCCTCGACATTCCTTCTTCGTCAAAGGCGGCAGCTTTCTTTGCCGCTCTTGGCGGGCTTGCTCCGGCGGTGAAGGTGGATTTCGGTACCGAGGCAGGTTTCTTCCACGCGGCACTGGGAATTCCGACGATTGTCTGCGGACCTGGCAATATCGATCAGGCCCATAAACCGGACGAATTCATCGATGTTGCGCAACTGGATGCCTGCGACGCGATGCTGGACCGGCTGATCGGGAAATTGGCGAATAGAACGCTTTAGTCTCTCTTATTGACCCCGGCCGACTGGTCCAGTGTGAAAATTAGTGCATGATTGGCTCTTGGTGTGGCGCAGCACTTACTCCACCTTCGGCACCTCGGCACCGACCTCGCTGTGCGTCTTGCAAATGTCCGCTTCCC
>JBFIHV010000223.1:0-4890 GCA_041601595.1 Amylibacter sp.
CCTCGGCCTGATCCGCCTTGTCGCCGTCATTTTCCAGCCAGGTTACGGCGGCAAACCCGTTCCCGCGTTTTCGGGTCAGGGCCCGTCCGTTTTCGCCCATGACGCCGACCAGACGTCCGTTGTCCGTGACCAGAACGTCGGGGCGATCCGTCGCGGACCAGAGCGTGAAACCTGCGATGGAGACCGCAACGCCGAGCCAGCGCAGATGCCCCTGCCAGAGCATGAAGATAATCGCACCGGCAGCGATCAGGGCCAGAACCTGACCGGGCGCGGATTTCATCTGCGTCACAGAGGCCTCGAAGCTGGCGATCCAATGCGCGACGTACAGTATCCAGCCAATGCCGGCCTGCATCGCCTTGAGCGGCAATTGCTCCAATCCGACGGCCGAGAACAGGCCGGCCACCACCGCACTCGGCATCACCGCCATGCCCATCACCGGTACGCTCAGCAGATTGGCGAGCAGCCCCAGCTTGGCAATCTGGTTGAAGTGAAACGCCGAGATCGGCGCGGTCGCGGCCCCGGCAATGGCGGAGGACGCGATCAGCGCCATGATCGGCCGAAGCCGCCGGAAACGGCCGAATTGCAAACTCTGCCACCATGCGACGCGCCGCAGATAATCGAACGTCGCCACCAGCGCGGCAGTCGCCGCGAATGACATCTGGAACCCCGGCTCCATCACCGATTCCGGACGGAACACCAGAATGATCAGCGCCGCCAGCGCCACCGCCCGCAGTGTGATCGCGGGCCTGTCCACCAGCACCGCAACCAGCATCACAGAAACCATTATAAAGGCCCGCTGCGTGGCGATATTAGCGCCCGATACGCCAAGATACGCAAGGCCCGCCAGCAGAGCCAGAACGGCGGCGATTTTCTTGGTCGGAAGCCGCAGGGCCAGGAAGGGAATGAGGGCAAACCCATAGCGGACCAGAGCAAAGATGAACCCCGTCAGCAGGCCCATGTGCAGGCCGGAAATCGCCAGAAGATGCGCAAGGTTGGATTTGCGAAGATCCTCCAGCAGCGCGGGATCGATGGCGGAGCGGTCGCCGGTGATGATCGCGGCGGCAAAGGCGCCGGCCTTGTCCGGCAACCGGCTGCGGATGCCGGACGAGATGCTCATTCGGGTCTCGAACAGCCAAAGGGAAAAACTGCTGACGTCCGGAGGTTCGGCCATCAGCGCGGGTGTTCGCGCATAGCCGACCGCGCCAAGCGAGCGGAACCAGGCCAGCCGCTGGAAATCGAACCCGCCAGGCTCCACCGGACCGGACGGCGGCGACAGTCGCGCTGTGACCATGATCCGCGCGCCTGGCGCGGGCTCCAGAATTCCGTCCTCGGAATGCAGCGAAACGCGGACAAACTTCGGGGTGCGTTCCGGACTGACGCGCAACAAAATCGGATCCCCCAGCGTGACGCGCGGCTTGTCGCTGGAGGAACGGTCAAGCGCGACGACCGTGCCTTCGACCGGGCCATAATAGTGCCATCCCAGCACCGGCGCGCCGACCTGGTGCGCCCGCCAGGATGCGTTCAGAAATCCCAGGGCGATCAGGATCAGGACATACAAGACGGGCCGCGCAGTCACCGGAAGAAGCCGCGTCAAAGCCGCGAGAATTCCGGCGGCGGCGGCAACGCCCCACAGCTCGCCGCGCGTCGGCTCGAACCGGATGGAAAAATAGGCAATAACGCCGACGCCGAAGACAACCGGCATCCAGAGGAAAAAGCGTATACGCTGATCCTCCAGTCCGCCAAGGCCGCTGAACACTTGCACGTCCCTTGTCCTTCGCTTTGCAAATGCCTAAGAGAGTGTTCAGACTGTCGTTCATCATAGTTTCCAGAAGGTTAATAACAATGCCCACTCCTCCCGTTGTCACCCGGTTCGCGCCGTCCCCCACAGGGTACCTGCACATCGGCGGAGCACGCACGGCCCTGTTCAACTGGCTGTTCGCGCGGGCGAACAATGGCACCTTCCTGATCCGGATCGAGGATACGGACCGCGCACGCTCGACCCCCGAAGCGACGGCGGCGATTTTCGAAGGTCTCGAATGGCTTGGACTTGTGGGGGACGACGAACCGGTCAGCCAGTTCGCCAGGCGCGACCGGCATGCGGAAGTCGCGAGGCAGATGGTCGAAGCCGGCACCGCCTATCGCTGTTACGCCACCGTCGCGGAAATCGAGGCTTTCCGCGAAACGGCGCGCGCAGAAGGCGCCGCCACCCTGTTCCAGAGCCCATGGCGCGACGCCGATCCGGCGACCGCGCCCGATCTGCCATACGTCATCCGCCTGAAGGCGCCGCGCGAAGGCAGCGTCGAAATACAGGATCACGTGCAGGGCAAAGTCGTGTGGAAGGCCGAGACGATGGACGATCTGGTGCTGCTCCGGTCCGACGGAACCCCCACCTATATGCTGGCGGTGGTTGTGGACGATCACGACATGGGCATCACGCATGTCATCCGCGGCGACGATCACCTGATCAATGCCGGACGGCAGGCGCTGATCTACAAGGCGATGGGTTGGGACCTGCCCGAGTTCGCCCATATCCCGCTGATCCACGGCGAGGACGGCAAGAAACTGTCAAAACGCCACGGCGCCGTCGGTGTCAGCGAGTACCGCGCCATGGGCTACATGGCCGAAGCCATGCGGAACTATCTGGCGCGACTGGGCTGGAGCCATGGCAACGACGAATTGTTCTCCACCGAGCAGGCCATCGAGTGGTTCAGCCTCAAGGGCATCGGCAAGTCGCCGGCGCGTCTGGACTTCAAGAAGCTCGACAATGTCTCGGCCTACCATATCAAGACGGCAACGGACGAAGCGCTCTATGCCGAATTGCTCTCGTTTATCGATTTCCAGCCGGACTTGAAATTTACCGATGCGCAACTGGCAGCCTTGAAATCCGCCCTGCCCGCGCTGCGCGAACGCTCGAAACGGTTGCCCGACGTACTGGCCAAGGCGCGGTTCGTTCTGGAACGGCGACCGCTGCAACTGGACGAGAAAGCAACAGAGGCTCTGGATGATGTATCCCGTCGTATACTGAAACAATTGACCTCTGTATTACAAAATGATAGCTGGACACTTGACAGTCTCGAAGCCTCGGTCAAAGCTTTTTCGGAAGCCGAAAACCTGAAATTGGGGGCCATTGCGCAACCGCTGCGCGCTGCCCTCTCGGGAACGACGGCATCACCGTCCGTTTTCGACATGATGGTGATCCTCGGGAAAAAAGAGACTTTGGCACGGCTCGCTGACGTAGCGCCCTGATTGAGTTGTGCCGACAGAAAACGTTGTACTGCCTAGTCGGTCATAAAACCGACGCAGATGCAATTTATTGTTAAAATAATGGTGCACAGCGCCATGACGGAGAGGAACGAATGACAGACACTGCACGGACCGCGAAGCTCACTATTGATGGCAAGGATCTGGAGTTGCCGATATATTCACCGTCGGTAGGTCCGGATGTTCTCGACATTCGAAAGCTCTATGCGCAGGCGGGCGTATTCACGTACGATCCGGGCTTCACGTCCACCGCATCCTGTGACTCGACCATCACCTATATCGATGGCGATCAGGGCGAGTTGCTGTATCGCGGCTATTCCATCGACGACCTTGCCGAAAAGTCCAATTTCGTCGAAGTGTGCTATCTCCTGCTGAACGGCGAACTGCCGACCAAGGCCGAACTGGAAGAGTTCACCGAGCGCGTCACCCGCCACACGATGGTGCATGAGCAGATGCTGCATTTCTTCCGCGGCTTCCGCCGTGACGCGCATCCGATGGCGATCGTCTGTGGCGTGATGGGCGCGATGTCGTCATTCTATCACGACAGCACCGACATTACCGATCCGGTCCAGCGCGAGATCGCCTCGATCCGGATGATTGCGAAAATTCCGACAATCACGGCGATGGCCTTCAAATACTCAGTCGGTCAGCCGTTCATGTACCCGCTGAACGATCTGGATTACGCATCGAACTTCCTGCAGATGTGCTTTGCAGTCCCGTCAGAGCCTTATGTCGTGGATCCGATCCTGTCGAAAGCCATGGACCGCATCTTTACGCTCCACGCCGATCACGAACAGAACGCCTCGACTTCGACGGTGCGTCTGGCCGGTTCGTCGGGCGCAAACCCGTTCGCCTGTATCGCTGCCGGTATCGCCTGCCTTTGGGGCCCGGCGCATGGCGGCGCGAACGAGGCCTGCCTCAACATGCTGCGCGAGATCGGCACCGTGGACCGTATCCCCGAATTCGTGGCGCGCGCCAAGGACAAGAGCGATCCTTTCCGCCTGATGGGTTTCGGCCACCGCGTCTACAAGAACTTCGATCCGCGCGCGACCGTGATGAAGGAAAGCGCGGACGATGTGCTGGAGCTCATGGGCATCCACAACAATCCGACGCTGCAAGTCGCCAAGGAACTGGAGCGGATCGCGCTCGAGGACGATTATTTCATCGAGAAGAAGCTCTATCCGAACGTCGATTTCTATTCCGGCATCATTCTGGACGCTATGGGCTTCCCGACATCCATGTTCACGCCGATCTTTGCGCTGTCGCGCACTGTCGGCTGGATCGCCCAATGGCGCGAGATGATCACCGATCCCGGCCTGAAAATCGGCCGACCGCGGCAGCTGTACCAGGGTCACACCCGGCGCGGCTACGTCGGCCTCGACAAACGCTAGTCAGCGTATTTAAACTTAAAGCAAAGCCGCTGGATTTCAGCGGCCTTCGTATTTTGGGCTGCGTTTCTCCAGAAACGCCATCACGCCTTCGCGAAAATCGCGGGTGTTGCCGGCAAGCCCCTGAAAATGCGACTCGGTCTGCATCTGCTCTTCGAATGTCTGGTCGAAACTCAACCGCAGGGCCTGCTTGATATAGCGGTAGGCCTCCGTCGGCCCGTTCGCGAGTCCGGCGGCGCGA
>JBFIHV010000224.1:0-4889 GCA_041601595.1 Amylibacter sp.
CCTGTTTCCAGGAGGGGCCGTAGCCCTTCTTGCCGGTTTCGACGACGATCGCTTCGCGCCGCGCCAGTTCCAGAACAGGTTGCGTCACAAGCTGGTCGTGGATCACGACGTCAGCCTCGTGCAGCAGCGCCCGGGCCCTGAGCGTCAGCAGTTCCGGGTCGCCCGGACCTGCGCCGATCAGGAACACGCGGCCCAGTTCGGCCCGCGCGTTCAGGCTGTCTGCCAGAAGATCGGACAGCGCGTCGCGCGCGGCGATCTCTCCGCCCCTAGCCAGCGCCTGCGGGCCGCGCTTGAAATAGAACCGGGACCAGAAATCCCGCCTGCGGCGACCCATTGGCAGGGCTTCCGCTTGCTTGCGAAAGCCCTGACCAATGCGCGCCAAAACGCCGATAGACTGAGGAAGAGCCTCTTCTATTTGCGCTTTGATCCGACGGGCCAGTACAGGGGCTGCTCCTTCGGTTCCGATCGCCACCGTGACCGGGTCGCGGTCCACGATGGCGGGTGTTATGAATTCACTTTCGGACAGGTTATCGACGATGTTGACCATCGCACCCGCGCGGCGGCCGATGTCGGCGACGCGGCGATCCTCGACTGGATCGTCGTTGGCGCCATAGAGCAGGGTCGCGCAGGTCGCGTCGCCTTCCTGAAGCGCGCGCTCGGTCAAACGCAGCCTGCCTGCCTCGGCCCAGCCGCGGATATCGGGATGCACATCCGTGCCATACACGCTGATCGTCGCCGCTGTCTTGAGCAACAGGCGCAGCTTGGCCACGGCTGTCTCTCCGGCTCCGGAAACGACAACGCGACGGCCTTTCAAATTCACAAAGATCGGAAAGTGGTCCACTTTCTGCTCCTCTGACTGCGGTCTGTACTCGAATAACTTGGGGTGTTAGAACATTTTTCCAATAAAATTGCTATATCGACTGGCAAATAAGAAATCTATTCTGTAAGTGAGCAGTTAACGACGCTTTGTTCCCGAATCCGAGGAAAACGTAGAATGATTATCCAACTGGACGCAATTGACCGAAAAATCCTGACCGAACTGCAGATCGACGCGTCACAATCCCTTGACGATATAGCCAAGAAGGTCGGGGCGTCAAAAACTCCGGTCTGGAACCGGATCAAGAAACTGCGGGAGGCCGGCGTCATCGGACGCCAGACCGTGCTTCTGGACCCCGAGAAACTGGGTCTGGAGGCCTGCTTCTTCGTGCTGATCAGGACCTCTGAACACGATGCAACATGGCAGGGCAAGTTCCTGAAAACGCTACAGAACCGTCCGGAAGTCATGGAGGCGCACCGCTTGGCGGGCGACATCGACTACATCCTGAAGGTGCGCGTCAAGAACGCCAAGGCATACGACGAATTCTATCAGGCGCTGATCGGCGAGGTGAAGATATTCAACGTCACCGCCCTTCTGTCGATGGAGCAGATCAAATCAACGACTCAGTTGCCGGTTTAGCGGAGAGCTGAGCAGTAATTCTGAATGCGTGTGCAGGCTTCCTTCAGCGCTTCATCCGATGCGGCATAGCTGATCCGGAAGTTCGGGCTCAAGCCGAAGGCTGCCCCGAAGACCACCGCGACACCGGTCTGTTCCAGCAGGTCGGTCACGAAATCCTCATCCGTTTCGATCAGCTTGCCGCTGGCCGAGGTCTTGCCGATACACCCCGCGATGGACGGATAGACGTAAAACGCGCCTTCCGGCATCGGACAGGTGATGCCTTCGGCAGCGTTCAGCATTTCCACCACCAGATTGCGGCGGCGGCGAAAGATCGGGCGGCTGAACTCGATATAGTCCTGCGGGCCGTTCAGCGCCTCGACGGCCGCCCACTGGCTGATCGTGCAGGGGTTTGAGGTGCTTTGGCTCTGGACCGCGCGCATGGCGGCGATCAGCTCCACCGGCCCGGCGGCGTATCCGATCCGCCATCCCGTCATGGCATAGGCCTTCGAGACGCCGTTGACGGTCAGCGTCCGGTCGTAAAGCGCCGGTTCGACCTGTGCCGGCGTGCAGAACTCAAACCCGTCATAGGCGAGATGTTCGTACATGTCGTCCGTCATGACCCAGACATGCGGGTGGCGCAGCAGCACGTCGGTCAGGGCGCGCAGTTCGTCGCGGGTGTAGCCCGCGCCGGACGGGTTGGACGGAGAGTTGAAGATCAGCCACTTGGACCGTGGCGTTATCGCAGCCTCCAGCTTCTCGGGGCTCAGCTTGTAATGCGTCTCAAGCGATGTTTCGGCAAAGACAGGTGTGCCCCCGGCCAGCAGGACCATGTCGGGATAGGACACCCAGTAGGGTGTCGGGATAATCACTTCGTCGCCGGGGTTCAGGGTGGCGATCAGGGCGTTGAACAGCACCTGCTTGCCGCCGGTCGAGATGGAAACCTGTTTAGGTTCGTATCGCAAGCCATTGTCACGCTTGAACTTATCGCAGATCGCCCGCTTCAGTTCAATTATTCCGTCGGGGGCTGTGTACTTGGTTTTTCCGGCATCTATGGCGGCCTTGGCGGCTGCCTTGATATTGTCCGGCGTGTCGAAATCCGGCTCTCCGGCACTGAGCGCGATAATGTCCTTTCCGGCTGCCTTCAGCTCTCCGGCCAACGTCGTGATCGCGATGGTCGGGGACGGCTTGATGCGGGACAGGTTGTCGGACAGAAACGCCATGTGTGGCTCCCAATTATGCTTTGAACTTTGCTATGTCCGAATTCGGGGCCGGTCAAGCCGGATCGGGCCGGTTCGCTCTGGACACGCGGCGCGGTGCAGGGCATTCAGGGCCGGAAACGGGGAATTGGAACGGGCAGGGCCGATGGCAGAAGATCGCGAAACCAGAATAAAACGCCTGCGGCTGCGATCTTGGCGGCGCGGGACCAAGGAAATGGACCTGATCCTGGGCAGTTTCGCCGACCATCGATTGCACTTGCTGTCCGACGCCGAACTGGATGCGCACGAGGCGATCATGGCGGAGCACGACCACGACCTGTACCAGTGGATCAGCGGTCAGGCAGAGGTTCCGGACGAAATCGCGCCCGCGCTACGGCTTGTTAGGGATCATTTTTTGAAACAAAATACCGAATAATCATAAAAATTTAGCCTGCTTAACCTGTTGTTTGAATTTATCCGTCTTAATCGCGCCTAGCAGCGATAATTGACGGAGTATTATAATGAGTGTTCATTCCAAAATGCGGTCGAAAGACCCGAGCGAACTGGGGCAGGAGTTCCTGTCATCCTATCTGGAAACCCTGTCCATGGTCGAAAGACTGCACCGTTTGTTGCTCGACGTCCTGAAGGACGAGTTCGAGCGACTCGGCCTGCTGGACATCAATTCGGTGCAAGCCCTGTTGCTGTTCAATATCGGCGATAACGAAGTGACCGCCGGCGAATTGAAGTCGCGCGGATATTACCAGGGCTCCAATGTTTCCTATAACCTGAAAAAACTTGTCGAGACCGGTTATATGCACCACCAGAGATGTGCGATCGACCGCCGCTCTGTCCGGGTGAAACTGACCGACAAGGGCCAGAATGTCCGCAAGATAATCAACGAATTGTTCCAGAAACATGCCGAAGGCATTCTTGGTAAAGAGGTGGTCGGCATCGAGGCGATAGAAAACATCAATATGTCGCTGCGTAAGGTGGAGCGCTACTGGACAGAACAGATTCGCTATATCTATTGAAACCAATTGAAAAATATGAGATTTTCATCCGTGCCCCGACGGGGTCTTGTCGGCGGATCACGGGTTTTTGACGCCTAAATCGCGTTCTGCGTCGATTTGGACCCTGATTTCGCGTGTTGAAGTGTATATTAAAGACGCGAAACAGGTTTGGAATTCGGCATGGACTATAATTTGCAGATAGAAAAGGCGCTCGCTGCTCTCCACGAAGAGGGGCGTTACCGGGTGTTCCAGAACATTTGCCGAATCAATCACCAGTTCCCGAAAGCGGTCTGGCGCAAGCCCAACGGCGTGGAAAAGGAAATCATCGTCTGGTGCGGCAACGATTATCTGGGCATGGGACAGCATCCGGTCGTGACCGAAGCCATGAAGGATGCGATTGACCTTGTCGGCGCGGGTTCCGGCGGAACGCGCAACATTTCCGGCCATACCCGGTTTCACCAGGAACTGGAGAACGAGGTCGCTGACCTGCACAACAAAGAGGCGGGGCTGGTCTTCACCTCGGCCTATAACGCCAACGAGGCCACTCTGGCCGTGCTGCCGAAGCTCTTTCCGGGTCTGATCATTCTGTCGGACTCGCTGAACCATGCCTCGATGATCGAAGGCATCCGTCACGGCAACTGCGAAAAACATGTTTTCAGGCACAATGACGTGGCGCATCTGCGCTCCATTCTTGAAGGCCTGCCGTCTGACGCGCCGAAAGTCATCGCTTTCGAGTCTGTCTACTCGATGGATGGTGATTTCGGGCCCATAGCGGAAATCTGCGATCTGGCGGACGAGTTCAACGCGCTGACCTATATCGACGAGGTCCATGCCGTGGGCATGTACGGTCCGCGCGGGGCAGGGATCGCAGAGCGTGACGGCCTGTCCGACCGGATCGACATAATCAACGGCACATTCGCCAAGGCCTTCGGCGTGGTTGGCGGCTATATCGCTTCCAGCGCGAAAATGGTCGATGCGGTGCGGTCCTACGCGCCCGGTTTCATCTTTTCGACCTCTATGCCGCCGGCGGTTGCGGCGGCCGCGCGCGCCTCGGTCGCGCATTTGAAGGTCAACCCTGAAATCCGCACCCGCCACCAACAGGCCGCGAAAACCCTGAAAATGCGGCTGCGCGGTCTGGGCCTGCCATTGACGGATCACGGCAGTCACATCGTGCCGATCCATGTCGGCAATCCGGTGAAATGCAAGTTCCTGTCCGACAAGCTGCTCGAGGATTTCGGCATCTATGTC
>JBFIHV010000225.1:0-4878 GCA_041601595.1 Amylibacter sp.
GCTGGCTGAAATCCGAGTCGGGCGTGCACAGGCTCGTGCGGATTTCGCCTTATGACAGCAACGCGCGGCGGCACACTTCGTTCAGCTCGGTCTGGGTCTATCCCGTGGTGGACGAGAATATCGAGATCGAGGTCAACCCCAGCGACCTGCGCGTCGATACCTTCCGGTCCTCGGGCGCGGGCGGGCAGCACGTCAACAAGACGGATTCCGCCGTACGCATGACGCATATCCCGACCGGCATCGTCGTGACCAGTTCGGAAAAATCCCAGCACCAGAACCGAGCCATCTGTATGGCGGCGCTGAAATCGCGCCTGTATGAAATGGAGATGCGCAAGCGCACCGAGAGCATTCAGGAGGCGCACGAGGCCAAGGGCGACGCGGGCTGGGGCAACCAGATCCGGTCCTACGTCCTGCAACCTTACCAGATGGTCAAGGACCTGCGCACCAATGTCGAGACGTCCGACACGCAGGGCGTGCTGGACGGCGATCTGGACCCGTTCATGGCAGCCGCGCTGGCGCTGGATGTATCCGGCAAGTCGCGAGCCGAGGCGCAGGCGTCGATCTGACGACGGCAGGCGCTGCCCGGACAGTGCGACAGCCTGCGGCAGCTTACGGACGTCAGGGCGGTCGGGAATTATGACGGAGGGCGATTATGAAAGTCTTGTTTATCCTGAACGATCCGCCATACGGGACCGAGCGTTGTTACAACGCGCTGCGGCTTTCCCATGCGATGGCCAAGGCGGACCCGAATACGGAAATGACGGTTTTCCTGATGGCTGATTCCGTGGTGGCCGCGCGAAAGGGTCAGAAAACGCCCGAAGGGTATTACAATATGGAACGCATGCTGAAACGCGTCGTGGCAGCCAAAGGCCGCGTTTTGCTGTGCGGAACCTGCATGGACGCGCGCGGCATGACGGATGAGGATGTCATGGAAGGCGCGGTCAGAAGCACAATGCCCGAACTGGCCGCGGCCACGCTGGATGCGGACAAGGTATTGGTGTTTTGACGCGCGCAGCGGCGAACAGCTGTCCTGCCGGAAAATCATCCGGCCAGTCGCGGGCCGAGGCCGGATAGGCCGAAATTCCGTCCTGTCTTGCAGGGCTCGTCGACCGCGTTTTTTCTTTGCAAGGTCGCGCGTCCTCCCTTAGCATTCTGTCCCGGGAGGACCTGTTATGAGCGACGCCAGCCACGCCTTGCCGGCCGCATCGAAAGTGCCCGAAATCCGGGCGATGGAGTTGGGCGACATCGGCTTCGCCCTGCGGGCCGGATGGCGAGATTTCCGCCGCAAGCCCATGATGGGGTTGTTCTTTTCCGGTATCTATGTTCTCGGCGGCTGGCTGATCTATACCTTCTTCTTCGTCACCGGACAGATCTGGTGGGCGCTGCCTTTTACGGTCGGCTTTCCGCTGCTGGCTCCGTTCCTGGCGGTGGGGCTCTACGAGGTGTCGCACCGGCTGGAGCAGGGCGACACGGACTTCCGCCGCAACGACATCTTCGGCGTGGTCTGGCGGCAGCGCCTGCGGCAGTTGCCGCTGATGTCCTGGGTGATCATCATCTATTTCCTGTTCTGGTCCTTCTTCGCCCATATGCTGTTCGCGATGTTCATCGGGCCATCGGTTCTGATCAACCCCTCCGCAGGCTATGCCTACCTGCTGCAGCCCGAGGGGATGGCAATGCTGCTGGTGGGAACGGCGTTCGGGGCGGTCTTCGCCTTCGTGCTGTTTTGCCTGACGGTGATCTCGCTGCCGCTGCTGCTGGACAAGGAACTGGATTTCATAACCGCCATGCTGACCAGCATCGCCGTGGTCACGGCGAACCCCCGGGTGATGATGGCCTGGGGCATTACCATCGCCGGGCTGACCTTTCTGGCCATGCTGCCGGCGCTTCTTGGTCTGCTGATCGTTCTGCCGGTGCTGGGGCACGCCAGCTGGCACATCTATCGACGGGCCCTGGAGCACGACTGAGGGCCCAACCGGAAACGGCGCCGCAGAGTGGAATGTGGCGCATGCCGAGGATGCAATGACTGCGAAACCTTCAAGGCGGACCTGGTTTACCATCGTGCTGGCCGCTTTGCTGTTTGCATCGGCTGCCGTGCTGTACCTCTATTCCCGCGACATGCGTGACATCAATCAGCGCATCGTGGCGGGCAGCGCCATCGTCGAAACCCGCCACGGCGCGGTCGAATTCAGCAGTCGGGGGAGCGGTCCGGCCGTTCTGGTTGTGCATGGCGCGGGGGGCGGATACGATCAGGGAAGTCTGCTTCCGTTGGTGTTTGGCGGTGACGGGTACCGGTGGATTTCCGTATCCCGCTTCGGCTATCTGCGGTCCACGATGCCCGAAGATGCCTCGACCGTTGCGCAGGCCGAAGCCTTTGCCGACCTGTTGGATGCCATGGGTATCGACAGGGTCGCAATCCTTGCAATGTCCGGCGGGGTGCCGCCGTCACTCCAGTTCGCCCTGACGTTTCCGGAACGCACGGCCGGGCTTGTGCTGTTGTCGTCCGCTCCGTTTACGCCCCTGACTGCGGAGCAGCAGGATCTGGAAATCCCGGCCTGAATCTATCAGGCGCTTTTCAGTTCCGATTTTGCGTTCTGGGCGATCGTCAAATTGTTCCCGTCTCTTCTGGATACGCTTTTTGATGTCAGCGCCGATGCCCGGGCGAAGATGACGGCCGAGGATCAGGTTTTCCTGTCAGGGCTTGTCGCCGCATTTCTGCCCGTCACGGGACGGACTGCGGGTCTGCGCAACGAGGCCGCCGCGATCGATCCGCGAACGCGCTATGAGCTGGAGCGCGTCACGGCGCCGACGCTGGTGGTTCACGCCCGGGACGACGGCATCAATCCGTTCGAGTTCGGCGAATATGCGGCGCGGAACATTGCGGGGGCCGAGCTCATGGCCTTGCCGGGCGGGGGGCACCTGCTGCTCGGCCATACCGCTGAGGTGCGCGAACGCGTGAACGCGTTCCTGAGACTGCATGCGCCGTCCGGGAATTAACGATTGGCGCGCGTAAGCCGGACCCGGTGCGTTGGCTGTCGGCGAACACCGTTCCAATGCCGCAAATCGCGGTGTCCCACGCAGAGCCGCGATCACCTGCCGAGTCTCAACGCGGGCTCGAAACCGGCACAAGTGACCGGACACTTTCGACGACATGAAAAAGCCCGCCGGAGCGGGCTTTCATCAGCTTTTTCCAGACCTTTGCAGATCAGGAGGAAACGGTCGCCTTGGCGGTCGCTGTCGTCTTGCCGTTGCTTGACAGCGGGTCTTCCTGACGCTGGACGGAGCCTTCGAAATGGGCGCCGCTCTCGATCGCGATGGTCTTGTGGATGATGTCGCCCTCGACCTGCGCGGTCGATGTCAGGCGGACCTTGAGGCCGCGCACGCGGCCGACGACGCGGCCGTTGACCACGATGTCGTCCGCGACGACTTCGCCCTTGACGGTCGCGCCTTCGCCGATTGTCAGCAGATGGGCGCGGATGTCGCCGTCGATATTGCCAAGCACGTTGATGTCGCCTGTGGTGCGGATGTTGCCCTTGATCGTCAGGTCCGCGGACAGAGTGGATGCCGGCGGTTTCGCCTTCGGAGCCGTGGACTGCGCCGAAGAGGGCGTTACGGACGATTTGTATGTGTCGGAACTGTCGGAGGACGTTGCCGCTTTGGGCGGGGTCGGGGTGTCGGTCGGTTTGGGTTTAGAAAACATCGTTAGCTACCTTGATATATGTCATTGGGTTTACGGGACGTCCATTTATGTGGACTTCATAGTGAAGGTGTACGCCGGTGCTGCGGCCCGAGTTGCCCATATCACCGATATGGTCCCCGAGCGAGACTTTTTGCCCCGGTTTTACACGAATTCGGTACAGATGCGCATAGTATGTTTCGAATCCCTGCGCGTGACGGATCTTGATCAGGTTGCCGTAACCGCTCTGACGCCCTGCGAAAGTCACGACGCCGTCCGCCGTCGCCAGAACGTCCGTGCCCAGCGGTCCGGCCATGTCCGTGCCGTTATGCTGGCGGCGGCCGCCCGAGATGGGATCGTTGCGCGACCCGAAGCTGCTGGTGTAGCGGAAACTGCTTTTCAGGGGGTGCGCCAGGGGTACCTTCTGGGCGGCCAGCTTCATCAGGTTGACCTGATCGAAATTCCGCAGCAGCAGGTTGGCGCGTTCCGACAGGGGGTCGGACAGGAGGCTGTCGGACGAGAATGTCAAAGGCATGATCGGCCCGCCGGTGCCGGAATAGGTGCGCTTGACCTCGGCCAGCAGGTTCTCGGTGTTGATGCCCTTGCGGTTCAGCGCCCGTTCCAGCGGTTGCAGGGATACTTCGACCGCTGTCTCGAGTTGGGCGAAGACGCGGTCGCTGCGTTCCCGCATCAGCTTGCTGTCGAGTTCGAGGTCCGCCATGCGGTCCGCCAGTTCGTCCGCTTCGGTGCGGATATTGTCGCGCTCCACCACGGTGGTAGTCAACGCACCGGTTAGATAAGACAGCGTTTCTTTTATGTCGCTTGCCTGATCTAACCGTGCGTTCACATTGCCCGACAAGGCCTGCATTTCCTGTAGAATGGATTCGGAATTGAGCTCGGCGACCTCGCGTTCCCTGATGGCGTCCTGCAGTTTGCCCTGCATGATCTTCAGGCCGGTCGCCAGTTCGCGGCGTTGTTCTTCGGCTTCGAGCAGTTCGGCCTGCTGGATCGAGATCTGGTCGAGCGCGACGTAGAACCGTTCCTGCGCCGTCTGCGATTCCCGTGCGCGCTGGTCGCGTTCGTCGGTAATCTGTTTCAGGCGGGTTTCATATGCTTCGCGCAGGACTTCCGTCTGGACCTTTTCGGACTTGGCGCTGATCATGTTCAGCGTCAGGGCCGAGGTCACGATAATGGTCCAGGAGAAA
>JBFIHV010000226.1:0-4857 GCA_041601595.1 Amylibacter sp.
AATGTCGCCGACGGCGATTTCACGGGCGCGATGCGGACCATGGCGCTCGACGGGCGGCTCGACCCCGCGTTCCGGTCTCTGGCGCTGACCCTGCCGAGCGAGGACGCGCTGGCCCAGGCCATCCGCGACCGTGGCCGGACGCCCGATCCGGCGCGCATCTATCAGGCGCGCGAAGACCTGAACGGCGCGCTGGCCGAGGATATGTCAGACGACCTTCAGGGGCTTTACGCCGCGATGCGCGTGGAAGGGACCTATACGCCCGACGCCAGGGCCGCCGGAAAACGCAGCCTGCGCGCCGCCGCCCTGTCGCTGATCACCAGACGCGAAGCCGATGCGGCGACCGCGCAGGCCCAGTTCGCGGGTGCCGACAACATGACCGAGCAGCTTTCGGCGCTGGCCATCCTGATCCGGTCGGATCAGGGCGACGCGGCGGTCGCGGATTTCTACGACCAGTGGAAGGCCGACAAGCTGGTGATCGACAAGTGGTTCGCCATTCAGGCGTCGTCCCTGCCGCCGGAACCGGCGCTCGACAAGGTCAGGGCGCTGTCCGAGCATCCCGATTTCGACTGGAAGAACCCGAACCGCTATCGGTCGCTGATCGGGGCCTTCGCCACCAACCATGCCGCGTTCCACGGTGCGGACGGCGCGGGATACAGGTTCGTGGCCGACTGGCTGATCAGGCTCGATCCGGTGAACCCGCAGACGACGGCACGGCTCTGCGGCGTGTTCGAGACCTGGAAACGCTATGACGAAACCCGCCAGGCCCTGATCCGGGCGCAGTTGCAGCGCATCGCGGATACGCCGGACCTGTCGAAAGACACGTCCGAGATCGTCGGCAAGATCCTGTCGGCCTGATGCCCGCGCCGGTTTCGCGCAACTGGCCCCTTGCCCCTGTGGGCGAAGGGGCCTAAAACCTGCGCGGTATGTAATTCCCGAGGATGCAACGTCATGACCGAACTGGCCTATTCCGAACCGAAACCCAAAGTGATCGCGGGCGCCACCGGCGACTGGGAGCTTGTCATCGGAATGGAAGTGCACGCGCAGGTCGCGTCCAAGTCGAAACTGTTCTCCGGCGCCTCGACCGAATTCGGCGCGGAGCCCAATTCCAACGTATCCTTCGTCGATGCCGCCATGCCCGGCATGCTGCCGGTGATCAACGAGTTCTGCATCGAACAGGCGGTGCGCACCGGGCTGGGCCTGAAGGCGGAAATCAATCTGTTCTCGGCCTTTGACCGGAAAAACTATTTCTATCCCGACCTGCCGCAGGGTTATCAGATCAGCCAGCTCTACCATCCGATCGTCGGCGAAGGCGAAATCCTCGTCGACATGGAACCCGGCATCGCCCGCAAGGTCCGTGTCGAGCGCATCCACATGGAGCAGGACGCCGGCAAATCGGTGCATGACATGGACCCGAACATGTCCTTCGTGGACCTCAACCGTACCGGCATCGCCCTGATGGAGATCGTGTCGCGGCCCGACATCCGCGGGCCGGAGGAGGCCGCTGCATACGTGACCAAGCTGCGCCAGATCCTGCGCTATCTGGGCACCTGCGACGGCAATATGCAGAGCGGCAGCCTGCGCGCCGATGTCAACGTGTCTGTCTGCCGCCCCGGCGACTACGAGAAATATCAGGCGACGCAGGATTTCGGACACCTCGGCACGCGTTGCGAGATCAAGAACATGAATTCCATGCGCTTTATCCAGCAGGCCATCGAATTCGAGGCGCGCCGCCAGATCGCAATCCTCGAAGACGGCGGCGAAGTGCATCAGGAAACCCGCCTCTACGATCCCGACAAGGGCGAGACGCGGTCCATGCGGTCCAAGGAAGAGGCGCACGACTATCGCTATTTCCCCTGCCCCGACCTGCTGCCGCTGGAGATCGAGCAGGACTGGGTCGATGCGATCAAGGCGACCCTGCCGGAACTGCCCGACGACAAGAAGGCGCGCTTCGTGCTGGATTACGGCATGACCGAGTATGATGCGGGCGTGCTGACGGCGGATGTCACCGACGCGGCCTTCTTCGAGGCCGTCGCCAAGGGCCGCGACGGCAAGCAGGCCGCCAACTGGGTGATCAACGAATTGTTCGGACGCCTGAAGAAGGACGGCCTGACCATCGCCGACAGTCCGGTTTCCGCCGATCAGCTCGGCGGCATCCTCGACCTGATCGCCAAGGGCGATATTTCCGGCAAGATCGCCAAGGACCTGTTCGAGATCGTCTGGACCGAAGGCGGCGATCCGGCGGAGATCGTCGAGAAACGCGGCATGAAGCAGGTCACCGACACGGGCGCGATCGAGGCCGCGGTGGACAAGGTCATCGCCGAGAACCCCGATCAGGTCGCCAAGGCGCAGGCCAACCCGAAACTGGCGGGCTGGTTCGTCGGCCAGGTGATGAAAGCCACCGGCGGCAAGGCCAATCCCAAGGCGGTCAACGAGCTGATAGCGAAGAAGCTGGCGGAATAGTCAGGGCGCGCGCTTGAAACCCGCCCGCCCCGCGCCATATCGCCGACAGGACAGGAGGCGTGTGTTTTTACTTCCGGCACGCGGATTTTGGCGTTAGAAAAGCACAAACTTCGAGTAGGACCAGCATGTACGAATACAAAGTGATCCCCGCCCCGCGTAAGGCTTTGCGCAGCAAGGGGGCCAAGGGAACGACCGAGCGCTTCGCCGTCGGGCTTCAGGCCGCCCTGAACGAGTGGGGCGGCGCCGGATGGAGCTATGTGCGGGCGGAGACCCTGCCGGTGGACGAACGCCACGGCCTGTGGCGCAAGACGGTCGAGGAATTCCACACCGTGCTGATTTTCCGCCGGCCTCTGACCCCGCATGCCGAAAACGCGGCGGCGCCGGAGCATCACCGGCCGAGGTTCTTTGCCGAAAAGGCGCCCGCAGAGGTCAAGGCGCCGGCGCTGGGGGCTGCGACCGACACCGAAGTGAAGGCCACGCCGGAGATCAGGGCGGAGAAAGAACCGTCAGAGGAAACATCCGCCAAGCCCGCGAAGAAACCCGCCGCCAAGGCGCGGAAGAAGTCCGAGGAATAGCTGGAACCGGCAGCTTGCCTCGGGTTATTTCGTGCCGGAGACGGTCAGGGCCAGAGCATGTATCCCGTCGTCGAATTCTTCCTTGAGCGCGGCATAGACCAGCCGCTGCGCCGCGACACGGCTCAACCCGTTGAAAGCGTCGGCCCGGATGGTTACATTGAAATGCGTGTTGCCGCCCTCTCGATAGCCTGAATGGCCGCGATGCGACTCACTGTCGTCCTCGACATGCAGTTCTACCGGAGCGAAGGCTTCGGACAGTTTTCGGTGGATACGCTGTTGCATGCCGGCATGGCCCCTGTATTGAAAAAGGCCCTTGGCCTCGACGGATATTAGGGTAAACTCTCCGATCCGAGTCGGAAAGTAAATTGGGAAACTTTTATGTCAGAACGGTCACCTTTCAATTTCGATATCTCGGTCTCTGCCGACAAGAAGCGGCGCGCCAAGGGCCGGCGCGGCATGTCGGGCGCGTCCGAGACATCGAAAAAGATCTGCGAACACCCGGAATGCAACGAGCCGGGCAAGTACCGCGCGCCGAAACATCCCGACAATCTGGAGGAGTTTCGCTGGTTCTGTCTGGATCACGTGCGCCAGTTCAACCAGAAATGGAACTTTTTCGACAACCATTCCGAAGAGGAACTGGAACGCCAGTTCGCGGCCGACAAGGTCTGGGACCGCCCGACGAAACCCTTCGGCAAAGCCAACGGCTCCAGAGCCTCGGCCGAGGCCCGCGCCTGGGCGCGGCTGGGCATCGACGACCCGCATGATCTGCTGGGCGAGAACGCGACCCAGAACCCCGGCCGCGGCGACGGGCTGGGACTGGGGCGCAAGCTGCCCGCCGGCGAGCGCAAGTCGCTGGATATTCTGGAAGCCCGCGAGGACTGGACCAAACCCGAGCTGCGCAAGCAGTACAAGAAGCTGATCAAGGAACTGCACCCCGACCTGAACGGCGGCGACCGCACGCAGGAGGAACGCCTGCAACAGGTCGTCTGGGCGTGGGACCAGATCAAGGAAAGCCGCAACTTCAAGGAATAGGCTTTTGTAAGAACCGAACAACTATCCCCGGTCCCGGCCGCGGATATCTGCGCCCGCGGCCTTGTCGGCCTTGCGCAGCAACATTAATTGCGCCAATAAGCACAGAAATAGGGCGCAAGCGCAAACGCAAGGAAACTGACTCATGGCGGATGGAAATCTGGAAATCACGGCAAAGCCGACACGCAAAATCTCGGTGCGCGAGACCTTCAGGATCGACAGCGACATGGAGATCATGGGCTTTGACCACTCCTCGGACCGCGTGCCCGACATCGACAGCACCTACCGGTTCGACCACGACACGACGCTCGCGATCCTCGCCGGGTTCGCCTACAACCGCCGCGTCATGATCCAGGGCTATCACGGCACGGGCAAATCGACCCATATCGAACAGGTCGCCGCAAGGCTGAACTGGCCCTGCGTGCGCGTCAACCTCGACAGCCACATCAGCCGGATCGACCTGATCGGCAAGGACGCGATCAAGCTGAAGGACGGCAAGCAGGTCACCGAATTCCAGGAAGGCATCCTGCCCTGGGCGCTGCGCAACCCGACCGCCATCGTGTTCGACGAATACGACGCGGGCCGCGCCGACGTGATGTTCGTGATCCAGCGCGTGCTGGAGGTCGACGGCAAGCTGACCCTGCTGGACCAGAACGAGGTCATCACCCCGCACCCGTATTTCCGCCTGTTCGCCACCGCCAACACCATCGGTCTGGGCGACACCTCCGGCCTGTATCACGGCACGCAGCAGATCAACCAGGGCCAGATGGACCGCTGGTCGCTGGTGACCACG
>JBFIHV010000227.1:0-4841 GCA_041601595.1 Amylibacter sp.
CCGCGTGGTCATCGTATCCTCCAACCACGCCGCCGACTGGTACGAGCACGCCGAAATACACGCGCGGCTTCGCGATATGGTGTACCCGACCGACTATCCGTTGGCGGACAATTTCTATGGCTGGGCCAAGGCCTCCTACGAGTTGCTCGCCTATCCCTATGCCTGCGGCACGTTCGGACGACGGATGGAGATGGTCAGCCTGCGCATCGGATCGCCCTACCCGATCAACGTGGCGCAATATGAGCCCGGCGCCCAGATGCCAGAATCCTCGCTCCGCCGGCCGGGCGGCCTTGCGGGATTCAAACGCGCCCTCGGCACCTATCTCAGCGACAGGGACTGCGCGTCCCTGTTCCAGTCGGCCGTGAATATCGGGCAAATTTCGGGCGCGAACGGGGTTCCCTGGTCGGTCGCCTATGGCATTTCGGACAATACCAGAGCCTTCTGGTCCCTTGACTCCGCTCGCCGCGAACTGGGCTATCGGCCACAGGATGATTCAGAAGTGATCTATTCTGAGGATATCCGGAGAATTTTGACGAGCGGCGCCCCCGGACGTTCGGGTTAGCGCCGCACAAAACCTGACAGTCAGGTCACCTCGCCACGCGCGGCAACCGGCCAGATGCATTCGACACGTCCATCCCGCACACCGATAATCCAGTCGTGCAGGTTGACCGTCGGGTCACAGTGCCCCGGAACCAGTCGCAATTCATCACCGAGCTTCGGGCGCTGATCCGCTTTCGCGAAGCGGATATTCGTATGTTCGTCCGCGGCCTGCAAAACCTCGGCGCCATCGACGCCGTAAACGCCAGGCAGTCCGGCATCGGTCGTATAGGCCTTCAGCCCCGCGTCCGTTACCGCCCGGTCCGCCTCCGGCGTGCTCATCACGGTGGTCTTTATGAAGAGGCTATGCCGGAATTCGCTGGAATGCTCGCCAGCCGTGTCGAGATTCAGAGAATAATCCCGATCCATGAACACGTAAGAGCCGACCTGCAGCTCGTTATACAGCCCGCTTGCCGCCTCGAGGCCATAGGTTCCCGTTCCCGCACCGCCGATGATCTCGCACTCGAGACCGTTTTGCTTCAACAGGTCAACCGTCATCGCCACGCTTTCGCAAGCGCCGCGAATGGCCTGTGTGCGCGCGTCAAAGCTGCGAATGTGTTGAGCGCGCCCATGATAGGCTTGCAAGCCCGCAAACCGCAGATTGGCGGAACTCGAAATCAGGCTGGCCAGTTCCAGCGCCTCGGCGCCCGGTTTCACACCGCACCGGCCGGAACCCACATCGATTTCGACGAGGACTGGAAGCGTGGTATTGAAGCTTCGCGCCGCCGCATCTATCGCCAGGATATTTTCGGCATTGTCCGCGCAAACCGCCACGCGTATCCGCAAGGAGAGAGCGGCCAGCCTTTCAAGCTTTCGCGCGCCGACGATCTGATTGGTGACGAGGATGTCCGACACCCCGCCATCGGCCATTGCCTCGGCCTCGGATACCTTCTGGCAGCAGATACCGACCGCCCCCAATTCGATCTGCTTGCGGGCAATCGCCGGGCATTTGTGCGTCTTGGCGTGCGGCCGGACGCGGACGCCGGTTTCCCGCGAGAAATCCGCCATCGTCCGGAGATTTGCCTCCAGCGCGTTCAGATCGACCACGAGAGCCGGGGTTTCGATGTCTTCCCATCTGTCCCCGACCCGGGCCGCCGGTCTTACCGTCATGTCGCAAACTCCATTCAATATCGGGAGGTTTCAGTAGCGCCAGAAATCCGGCCTCTTGCCCTCTTGTTAATTGCCGACGCCGTCGCACCACCAGTTGCCGCCGATGACCGTTCCGGCGTTTACCAGACGCGTATTGCCGAGCAGCTTCTCGCCCGACACATCGGTGTGCTCCATGATCTCGTCGCGCAGTTCCATGACACTGGCATCTCCGGCGGAACCCACGGCAAGCGTTCCCAACTCTTGACGCCGCAGAGCCTTGGCGGGGTTCTCCGTCGCCGCTCGGATGACTTCCGTCAGGGACATGCCCAATGCCATGAATTTCGACATTACGGCCAACACGTCATAGGCAGGGCCGTCGATGCACAAAACGTGCACGTCGCTGCTGATAACATCGGGCAAAATGCCTTCGGCCAGCATCGCGCGTGCGGATTTGAACGAGAAGCCGCCAAAACCGTGTCCGATATCGAAAATGATGCCGCGCTGATGCGCGTCGAGAATTTCCGCCCTGACCTGATTGTCGCGCGTGACAGGTGCGCTCGGGAAGGGCCGGAAGCAATGGGTCAGGATGTCGCCGGGCCTCAGACAGTCCAGCACCTCTTCGCGGCTCGGAGGAGGAGAGTCGATATGCGCCATGACCGGAAGACCCAGTTCGGACGCAACCTCCACAGCGAGTTGCAGCGGCGCGACGCCCCTGTTACCGCCTGCCCGTGTGCCGACCCGCGCTTTGATACCGACGATAAGGTCGAGGTTCTCCTCGGCGACGCGAAGGCATTCGTGGGGGTTCAGCAACCTGAGATCCCCGCATTCCCCCACCATCACGTTCTTGCTGAAAGCAAAAATACCGGGAAAGGAAATGTTCAGATAGGCAAGGATCCGTGGCGCGGTCCGTTCAACGACATGTTTGCGGAACCCGAGCAGGTTGCCGGCGCCGGCACTGCCGGCATCGACGAATGTCGTCGTGCCGCTGCGGCGGGCGATTTCTTCGGCATCCACACCGAGAGAGGTGCCGCCCCAGTAAACATGGGTGTGCAGATCGATGAGCCCCGGAGACACGATTTTGCCCGATACATTCCTGATATCTTTTGATTTTTCCGGCGATATGTCCTTGCCGACTTCGGCCACCTTGCCGGATTTGAAAGCTACGTCAAAAGTGCCGTCCATGCCTTGCGCAGGATCAATGACGCGCCCGCCTTTGAGAATTAGATCGTACATGTTTTTCTCCGGTCCCAGGTTCAAGTTGATTGCCGTCGTCTGATCGAGGCGATCCGAGTTCTGTGTTTGGTCGGGTGCTGACAGGTTCTGAAACCAGGCCCTGCCGCTGGCCCAACGCAGCCACTATTGCAGGGTTCCGCGAAACTCTCGAATGCTACATGTCGATAGACTTATGCGACTTATGCATGTTCAAGTCTGCATGGCTGCGGTCAGGTGAGTGCAAAAATGCTCCGGTCCGGCGTTCCGGCATTGGGCGCGTTTTCGAAAGGGTCGATCTGGACCTGCCCTGACGATGCGGAGAAACCCGATCGGCGCCTCAATTCAGTCTGGGCATGCGCCTAGAAGAAACGTGCATTGGCCTTCCGTCAGCGCGGCTCGTAGACTGATTTCCAGATTGTGAAGAAACCGATAAACAGCCGGAAGGGCACCCCAGCCATGACCCCGAAAACGATTTTCGACGCGCCCACGCCCTGCCTTGTCCTTGACCGTGCGAAACTGAGGCGAAACATCCAGCGGATGGCGGATTCCTGCAAGCGCAAGGGCGTGAAGCTGCGCCCGCACCTGAAAACCGCCAAATCCATCGACGTTGCGCATCTGGTTCTGGAGGGGCAGGACAGCAGGATCGCGGTTTCGACCCTGCGGGAAGCCGAATATTTCGCGGAAAACGGTATCCGCGACATCCAGTATGCCGCCGGCATCACCCCCGACAAACTGGAGCGTGTGGCCAAGATCCAGTCGACAGGCGCCAAGGTCATTCTGATCACCGACAGCATCGACGTCGCACGTGCCATCGCGGGCAAGGCCGGCGAGATCGACACGCTATTCCACGTGCAGATCGAGATCGACTGCGGCGAAAGGCGGTCCGGCATCTATCCCGACTCCGACGCGCTGATCGAAATCGTGAATGTCCTGAATGACGCGCCCAACATCGTGTTTGCAGGGATCATGTCGCATGCAGGGCACTCCTATAACTGCCGGTCCCTTGCAGAGATCGAAACAGTGGCAGAGAACGAACGCATGGCGGCCGTCACGGCGGCAGAGCGGGTGCGCGCGCTCGGCATCGCCTGCGATACTGTCAGCGTGGGTTCCACGCCCACCGCACTGCACGCGCGCCATCTGGAAGGCGTCACCGAGACCCGCCCCGGCGTGTACATGTTCGGCGACATGTTCCAGGCACAGATAAACTCCTGCACCGTCGATGATCTTGCCGTGTCCGTTCTGGCAGATGTGTCCTGCCATCGCCCCGACCTTCAGCGGATGCTGATCGACGCGGGCGCGCTGGCATTGTCAAAGGATCGCAGTACCGAAAACGTGCCCAATGACATCGGTTTTGGCCTGGTCGGCAACGCCCGCGGCTGGAAAATGCAACCCCAGATGAAAGTCAGCCGGGTGTTTCAGGAGCATGGCGTCCTGGAACTGGGCTCCGACTATGCTCTGGAGGACTTCCCCATTGGCACCCGCCTGCGGATATACCCCAATCACGTCTGCATGACCGCCGCCATGTATGATTGCTATCATGTTGTTGACAGCGATGTCGGTGATGGCACCGAGATTATTGATATCTGGCCGCGCGCCAACGGCTGGTAAGAGCAATGGCAGCGCCAAGCGAATCCCTGCTGCGGTAATATTCCGGCCTGTCTGATGGCGGTGATCCAGCGCTGACGAGAGCAGCGGCGCCTAATTTTGCGTCACGGACAGCACCCTGAACAAGTTCGCTCTCCAGGTTTTCTGACGTGATTGCCTTGTCTATTTCGGGGGGTTGTTCACCTCAGCGCAGCAGTCCCGGCAGAACGGTGGACAGTTCCGGCACCAGTATGAGCAGGATCACAACCCCGATCTCGGCGATCAGAAATGGCAGGACGGCGCGGAAAATCGGGAAAACCGGCCCCTCGGCAATGCGGCAGGCCACGAAAAGGCACACA
>JBFIHV010000228.1:0-4841 GCA_041601595.1 Amylibacter sp.
CGACCAGATAGCTGTCGAGCAGGACCGGGTTATTACCCGACACCACGACGGCCTCTTTGATGTAGCGCTCCAGTTGAGCGTCGTCGCGAACGATCTCCATCGCGCGGCCGCCCAGCACGTAGGATGGGCGGATCACCAGCGGATAGCCGACATCCTTGGCGATCTCGAAGGCTTCCGCGCCGGACCGCGCGATGCCGTTGTGCGGCTGCTTCAGGTTCAGCTTGGAGAGCAGTTTCTGGAACCGCTCGCGGTCTTCGGCCAGATCGATGGCGTCCGGCGTGGTGCCGAGGATCGGAATGCCCTCTGCTTCCAGCGCGTTGGCCAGTTTCAGCGGCGTCTGGCCGCCGAACTGCACGATGACGCCGTGCAGCGTGCCGTTTTCCTGTTCGACACGCAGGATCTCCAGCACGTTTTCCAGTGTCAGGGGCTCGAAATACAACCGGTCCGAGGTGTCGTAGTCGGTCGACACGGTTTCCGGGTTGCAGTTGATCATGATGGTTTCGTAACCGGCTTCCGTCAGCGCGAAACAGGCGTGACAGCAGCAATAGTCGAACTCGATGCCCTGTCCGATACGGTTCGGGCCGCCACCGAGGATGACGACTTTCTTGCGGTCGGTCGGGCGCGCCTCGCACTCGACCTCGCCCATCGCGTCGGCTTCGTAGGTGGAATACATATAGGGCGTCTGCGCCTCGAACTCGGCGGCGCAGGTGTCGATCCGCTTGAACACGGCATTGACGCCGGCCAGACGGCGGGTGCGGCGTACTTCGCGCTCCGACGTGCCGGTCAGCGTTGCAAGCCGCGCGTCGGAAAAGCCCATCATCTTGATCCGGCGCAGCGATGCGGCGTCAGTCGGCAGCGGCTTGCCGCGCAGCCAGGCCTCTTCGTCGATGATTTCGCGGATACGGTCCAGAAACCACGGATCGAAGGAGGTGACGGCCTGAATCTCGTCATTGCCGAGGCCTTCGCGCATCGCTTGCGCAATCAGCAGCAGCCGGTCCGGCGTCTGGCCGGAAATCGCCTTGATCACCGCGGCCTTGTCGGGCGCGCCCTCGATAGTCATCTCGTCTAAGCCGGTCAGGCCGGTCTCGAGAGAGCACAAGCCCTTCTGCAGGCTTTCGTGGAAGGTGCGGCCGATGGACATGGCCTCGCCCACGGATTTCATCGCGGTGGTCAGGGTCGCTTCCGCGCCGGGGAATTTCTCGAAGGCGAAGCGCGGGATTTTCGTGACGACATAGTCGATGGTCGGCTCAAAGGACGCCGGCGTCACCTTGGTGATGTCATTGTCCAGTTCGTCCAGAGTGTAGCCGACCGCCAGCTTGGCCGCGATCTTGGCGATCGGAAAGCCGGTGGCCTTGGAGGCCAGCGCCGAGGAGCGCGACACGCGCGGGTTCATTTCGATCACGATCATGCGGCCGGTGTCGGGATTGACCGCCCATTGCACGTTCGAACCGCCGGTCTCCACGCCGATCTCGCGCAGGACGTTGATCGAGTGCGTCCGCATCATCTGGTATTCTTTGTCGGTCAGCGTCAGGGCGGGGGCGACCGTGATGCTGTCGCCGGTATGGACGCCCATCGGGTCGATATTCTCGATGGCGCAGACGATTATCGCGTTGTCCGCCTTGTCGCGGACGACCTCCATCTCGAATTCCTTCCAGCCGAGCAGGCTCTCGTCGATCAGGATCTGGCTGACCGGAGAGGCGTCCAGACCGCTGGCGCAGATCTTTTCGTAGTCGTCGCGGTTGTACGCGATGCCGCCGCCGGTGCCGCCCATGGTGAACGCGGGCCGGATGATCGCGGGCAGGCCGACGTCGTCCAGCGCCGCCATGGCCTCTGCCATCGACTCTGCGATGGTGGCGCGCGGGTTCTCGATGCCGAGCCGGTCCATGGCTTCGCGGAACAGCTTGCGGTCCTCGGCCATCTCGATGGCCTTGCGGTCGGCTCCGATCAGCTCGACATTGTATTTCGCCAGCGTGCCGTCTTCGTCCAGCGCCAGCGCCGTGTTCAGCCCGGTCTGTCCGCCCATCGTCGGCAGCAGCGCGTCGGGACGCTCTTTTTCGATGATCTTGGCGACGACGGCGGGCGTGATCGGCTCGATATATGTCGCGTCGGCCATGTTCGGGTCGGTCATGATCGTCGCGGGGTTGGAGTTCACCAGGATGACGCGATAACCCTCTTCCTTCAGAGCCTTGCAGGCCTGCGCGCCGGAATAGTCGAACTCGCATGCCTGACCGATAATGATCGGGCCTGCGCCTATGATCATGATGGATGAAATATCGGTTCTTTTTGGCATGGGTTCCGGCCTCTTTCCAATCCGCGCAGGATTCGACGTCAATTAGCAAATTGTCGTGGGTTTAAGGGGCCGCGCCGCTTGGTGCAAGGGCGTATATGGCGTAAATTGGCGATTTGGCGCACCGGCTTCGCCATGGCCTTGCCGCGGACCTTGCGGGCAGGGGAAAAATGCCGGCGCAGCGGCCGGTCGGCGGGGGCCTTACAGGTCCACCTTGAATTCCTCGATCAGGTGGTCGACGACGGCGCAAAGCGCGGCGTCCTTGCCGGCGCCGGACGCCATGGCCGAATTGTACACCGCGCGCTGTTGGTCTGCGCTGGTTCCGGCTGCGAGTATGCTGCGCAGCGCCGCCACTTCGTCGACCGAACCGAGCGCTTCCGCGTCCTCGGTGATCAGCAGGTCGATCAGTTCTTCCAGCAACGCGCTGAAGGGTACGATTTCCCGGCGGCCGAAGTCGATCAGGCCCTCGGAAATGCCGTATCTCTGGGCGCGCCAGCGGTTTTCCGCCAGCAGGAAATTGTCATAGATACGCCAGCGCTGGTTGATGCGCGACAAGCGCCACAGCATCCGCAGCAGGCACTGGATCGTCGCGGCAAGGCTGAGCGTCGTCTCCATCCTCGGCGAGGCGTCGCAGATGCGGGTTTCCAGCGTCGGAAATTTCGACGACGGGCGCAGATCCCACCAGATCTTGGAGCTGTCTTCTATGGTGCCAAGTTCGATCAGCGTATTGACCGACTGGTCGAACGAGGCCCAGCCGTCCAGCTTGGGCGGCAGCCCGGTTCGCGGCAGATTGTCGAACACCGTCAGGCGATAGGAATTCAACCCCGTATCGTCGCCGCACCAGAACGGCGAGGAGCCGGACATAGCCAGCAGGTGCGGCAGGAAATAGGACAACTGGTTCATCAGGTCGACGCGCATGTCCTTGTCGTCGATGCCAATATGGACATGCATGCCGCAGATCAGCATGCGCCGCGCCACGCTGCCCATATCGCGACGCAGAATGTTGTAGCGCTCTTTGTCGGTGTGGTGCAGATGCCGCCAGTTGGCGAACGGATGACAGGAGGCGGATATCGGGGCGAGGCCGAAGTCCCCTGCGACGCTGGCGATGGTCGACCGTAACCGCTTCAGGTCGTGGCGGGCCTCTCCGACATTTTTGCACACGCTTGTGCCGATCTCGATCTGGCAGTTGAGGTATTCCGGGCTGACCTGATCGTGCAATTCGGAATTGCAGCGTTCCATCATGGCTTTCGGCACATCGACCAGTTCGGACGTTTCCGGATCGACCAGCAGGTATTCCTCTTCTATTCCAAGAGAGAATTCAGGCTCGTCCCGTGTCGTCATGCGACCCTCCCGTTGCGCAATCGCCGGATTTGGCCGATTTCAGCACAAAAGCTCCGGTCGGTGCAACGAATGTATGCAAATAAGCCGTTTTTCGGTGGTGCAATATCCGGCTGAAGGCTAGATAAGCCCTGAATCCGGAAACAGCGGCGCGCAGGGCATGAAATACATTCTCTTTGATCAGGGACATGACGGGAAGACGCAAGCCTTTGCGAATCCGTCCAGCCTGATCGTCGCATGGCGTCCCCGGGAGGTTCCGGCGGCGCTGGAGGCGTTGCAGGCGCAGCGCGAGGCGGGAAAGTGGCTGGCCGGTTTCGCGTCCTACGAGCTCGGCTACGTGCTGGAACCCAAACTTGCCGGGCTGCTGCCGGAGAACCGCAAATCGCCCCTTCTGTGCTTCGGCGTTTTCGAGGCCCCGGATGCCGGACAGGCGCGCAGTCTGCTCGAGCAGGGCGAACGGGAAGAGGCCGAGGCTGGTCTGGAGCCGCCCGTGCCCGTCTGGTCCGCCGGAGATTATGCCGAAGCCTTCGAAAAGGTCCGGGACTATATCGCCGCCGGTGATTTCTACCAGACGAACCTGACCTTTCCGATGCGCAGCCGGTACAGCGGTACCGCGCTGGGCCTGTATTCCGCCCTGCGCCGCGCCCAGCCCGTCAAACACGGCGCGCTGGTCGATCTGGGCGAGGGACCGGTCCTGCTGTCGCGCTCTCCCGAACTGTTTTTCAAGACAGACGCCGCCGGCGTGATCGAAACGCGCCCGATGAAAGGCACGGTGCCGCGCGGAGACACGCCGCAGCAGGATGCCGAGCTGATCAATTTCCTTCGCAACGACGAGAAGAACCGCGCCGAGAACCTGATGATCGTCGATCTGCTGCGCAACGACATTTCGCGGATATCGGCGCCGGGCACGGTTGCGGTGCCGGAACTGTTCACTGTCGAGACCTATGCCACCGTGCACCAGATGACGTCCCGCGTACAGGCGCAGACCCTGCCGGGCACGACCATAGGCCAGATGTTCCGCGCGCTGTTTCCCTGCGGTTCCGTCACCGGCGCACCCAAAATCCGCGCCATGCAGGTGATCCGCGAACTGGAACCGGAGCCGCGCGAGATTTATTGCGGCTCGATCGGCTGGATCGCCCCGGACGGCTCGGCCAGCTTCAATGTTGCCATCCGCACGCTTTCGCTGTTCGATGACCGTCAGGTGACGCTGAATGTC
>JBFIHV010000229.1:0-4822 GCA_041601595.1 Amylibacter sp.
AACCGCCGGCCATGCTCTTGGCCACCGTGATCAGATCGGGCGCAACACCGGAATGCTCGATGGCGAACCATGTGCCGGTCCGGCCGAACCCGGCCTGGATCTCGTCGGCGATCAGCAGGATGCCGTGCTTGTCGCAGATCGCGCGCAGCGCCTGCATCATCTCGGCGGGTACCGGCACATAGCCGCCCTCGCCCAGAACCGGCTCGATGATGATCGCGGCCACGCGCTCGGGTTGCGCATCGGTCAGGAACAGGTTTTCCAGCGCGGTCAGCGCGTCTTCCACCGTGATCCCGTCGCGGACGCTCGGGAACGGCGCGCGGAAAATGTCCGACGGGAACGGTCCGACGTCCTTCTTGTACGGGGAAATCTTGCCGGTCATGCCCAGCGTCAGCAAGGTGCGGCCGTGATAGCCGCCGGTGAAGGCGATGATGCCGGTCCGCTTTGTCGCCGCGCGGGCGATCTTCACCGCGTTCTCGACAGCCTCGGCGCCGGTGGTCACCAGCAGGGATTTCTTGGCGAAATCGCCGGGGGCCAGGGAATTCAGCTTCTCGGCCAGCGCCACATAGGGCTCGTAAGGCACGACCTGAAAGCTGGTGTGCGTGTACCTGTCTTCCTGCGCCTTGGCGGCCGCGACCACGGCCGGATGCCGGTGGCCGGTATTCAGAACCGCGATGCCGCCGGCGAAATCGATGTAGCGCCTGCCCTCGACGTCCCACAGTTCCGCGTTTTCGGCATAGCTGGCGAAAATCGGCATGGCGGAGGCGACGCCGCGCGCCACGGCCGCTTCACGGCGGGCCAGCAGCGATGCGTTGGAATTGACCGGCGACGGAACCGTCTTCAGAACCGGCGACGCGGTGACAGCCGCGACCGGTTTCTTCTTCGTGCTTGCCTTTGCCGCCGGCTTTTTCGCTGCGGCGGGCTTGTTTGCGACCTTACCCATTTTGTACTTTCCTATGTCATGAAGGCTTGAATACCGCTGCCGGTATCGTTTATTATTTTATTGCGGTGTTTATTATAATTGTCAAACGAATTGATTGTTTGAAAATGAGGGATTTAGTGGAATAAACCATGACTGCAAGGACGGAATTGTCACGAACCCGCACTTGCAGTTTGCGGCTTGTTGAATATATCAGGTCGAATCAGGAAAATGGAAGGCGTCATTTTGGACATTGGAAAGAAACTTGCGGCAGTCCGAAAGAAAAGAGGTCTGTCGCAGCGGGAACTGGCCAGCCGCGCCGGCCTGACCAACGGCACGATCTCTCTCATCGAGAAAAACAAGACCAGCCCGTCCATCGCCTCGCTGAAACGCCTGCTGGACGCGATCCCGATGAGCATGTCGGAGTTCTTCTCGTCCTTCGAGGACAGCGGCGCCCCGAAATACTTCTACACCGCCGACGAATTCACCGAGATCGCGCCGCAGGACGCCGGGCTGAACGGATCGGCATCGGCCAAGGTCTCCCTGCGACAGCTGGGCGACGCGTCGCATCACGCCTTGCAGGTTCTCCATGAAACCTACCCGCCCGGCGCCGACACCGGGGCGGAACTTCTGTCCCACGACGGCGAAGAGGCGGGCATCGTCGTCAGCGGCAGTATCGAGATCACGGTCAGCGACAATGTGCGGAAACTCGCCAAGGGCGACGGTTACATGTTCGACAGCCGCCTGCCGCACCGTTTTCGTAATGCGGGACCCGAGGATTGCGTTATAATCAGCGCCTGCACACCACCGACGTTTTAGGCCCCGACTGGCGGGAAACCGTCCGGCCGATTGTATCTTAGTTTACCGCAAGGTCCGGACCGGAAGGTGCCGGTATGTTTGGAGAGTAGAAAGTCATGTCGTATCCCGCACAGCCTCGGCGGCCCCTGTTGGCGCGTCTGGAGCGGCTCCGGCCACGGGTCAGCCCCGTCACCCTGGTCGCGATCACCACCGCATTCGTCCTGTTTTTCGACAACGGGACGTTCTTTGCCAAGGGCATGTCCCTGTTCGACGGCAAGACCGTCAGCTTCGCGGTGCTCGTGGCCGCGCTTTACAGCCTGATGTTCGCGGTCTTCATCCTGTTCGGCAGCCGCTGGATCGTGAAACCGTTTCTGGCCTTCATCCTGATCCTCTCGGCGGTCACATCCTATTACATGGACACGCTGGGCATTTTCATCGACCGCGACATGGTCCAGAACGTCGCCACCACCACCTTTACCGAGGGCAAGCATCTGATCACGCCCGGCTTCGTCTCGCAGGTTGCGCTCTGGGGCATCCTGCCGTCGATGGTCGTGTTCTGGAGCCGCCTGACCCCGACCCGTTTCTGGCGCGCCCTGAGCGTGAACTCCGGCCTGTTCGCGCTGTGCCTGGCGCTGACCGTCGGCCTGCTGCTCACCGATTTCAAGACCTATTCCGCCATCGGGCGGGAGCACAAGGACCTGATGGGCAGCACCCAGCCCGGCGCGCCTCTGGTCGGCGGCGTCCGCTACCTCGAGATGATCACCAGATCCACCGACACAGAGGTCGCAGCCGTCGGAACGGATGCGCGGAAAAGCGGCGGCTACACCCCCGCGGCCAAGCCGGTTCTCTCGGTTCTGGTCATCGGGGAAACCGCGCGGGCGCAGAACTTCAGCCTGAACGGCTACGGCCGCGACACCAATCCCGAACTGGCGAAGCGCGACATCGTCTATTTCAGCGATGTCGACAGTTGCGGCACCGCCACCGCCGTTTCAATGCCCTGCATGCTGTCGAAATTCGACCACTCCAGCTATTCCTATGACAAGGGCGTCTCGAACGAGAACCTCGTCGACGTGCTGGCCCACGCCGGTTTCAACGTGGAATGGTGGGACAACAACACCGGCGACAAGGGGCTGGCCGACCGCATCGTCTTTCGCAGCTTCACCCATGCCGGGAACCCTGAATTCTGCCCCAGCGGCGAATGCACCGACGGCATCTACCGCAAGTACCTCGAAGAGGCGATTGCGAACATCAAGGGCGACACGGTTCTGGTCCTGCACCAGATCGGCAGCCACGGCCCGACCTACTATCTGCGCTATCCCGATGAATTCGAAAAGTTCAAACCCGCCTGCCGCACCGCGGAATTCAAGGATTGCACCATAGAGGAGATCACCAACTCCTACGACAACACCATCCTTTACACCGACCATTTCCTGTCCGACATCATAGACCTGCTCGCCGCGCAGACACAGCTGGACACCAACCTGTTCTATGCCTCGGACCACGGCGAATCCCTTGGCGAGGGCGGCCTCTACCTGCACGGCGCGCCCTATATGTTCGCGCCCGAATTCCAGACCAAGGTGCCGATGCTCGCCTGGATGTCGCCGGGCTACAAGACCCGTTTCGGCATCGACCAGGCCTGTGTCGAGGCGCAGGCCGGTCAGAACCACAGCCACGCCAATCTATTCCACTCGGTTCTGGGAATGCTGGACATCCGGACAAAAGAACGCGATCCTGCTCTGGACATGTTCGCGCCGTGCAAGGCGACAGCAGACGGAGGCACCCCTGACCGCAAACCGACCTGACAGCCGCCCGAAACCGGCCCGCGTGACCGGACCGAAACACCTGATCGCGGCGGGGATGTATTCCCTCGGCGGGCTCCGGCGGCTCTGGGCCGAAACCGCCTTCCGCCACGAAGTCCTCGCGATAGTTCTGGTTCTGGCCGGACTTTTCCTGTTCGGGGCGTCGGTGCCGCAAATTTTGACCGCGACAATCCTCGTATTACTCCTTATAGCGACGGAGGCGCTGAATACCGCGCTGGAATGTATCGTGGATCACGTGTCCCCGGACTGGACCGAATTCGCACGCGACGCCAAGGACCTCGGGTCACTGGCCGTGCTGTGCATCCTTCTGGCCAACGGGGTCTATCTGGTCTCGGTCGCCGTTTCGTTGTTTTGAACCGCTTAAAGGACAGGAAAACCAAACCATGGACATGATGAAGATCGTCGCCGTTCCCATGCACCCCGAGGGCCGCAAGTTCGTGGCGATATTCGCCGCGGTTTCGCTGCTGCTGCTGCTGGTATGGGAGCCGCTGTTCTGGGCCGGTCTGGTCCTGACGGTCTGGTGCTATTACTTCTTCCGCGATCCGGTGCGCAGCGTGCCGCAGAAACCCGGCCTGATCCTGTCGCCCGCCGACGGCGTCGTGTCGCTGATCACCGAAGTGGCCCCGCCCGCCGACATGGATCTGGGCGACGAGGCGCGCTGGCGCGTCTCGGTCTTCATGAACGTGTTCAACTGCCACGTGAACCGCGCGCCGGTCGGCGGCGCAATCAAGAAGATCGTCTATCACAAGGGCAAGTTCGTGAACGCCTCGCTCGACAAGGCCAGCGAGCATAACGAGCGCAACTCGCTCAGCTTCGACATCGAAAACGGCCAGGACATCGGCATCGTTCAGATCGCCGGCCTTGTGGCGCGCCGCATCGTGTGTTTCTCGAAAGAGGGCGACAAGCTGGACAGCGGCGAGCGCTTCGGCCTGATCCGATTCGGCAGCCGCCTCGACATCTACCTTCCGAAAGGCGTGCAGCCGACGGTCGCGCTGGGCCAGACCGCCGTGGCGGGCGAAACCGTGATCGCCGACCTGAATGCGCCGGAGCAGAATTGGGTCGGGAAAGAAATATGAGGCGGCCCAGACAGCGCGAGACGCCGTTCCGGCGCTTCATCCCCAACCTGGTGACCATCTTCGGTCTCTGTGTCGGGCTGCTGTCCGTGCGCGCGGGCCTCGAAGGCCGCTACGCAACCGCGCTCTACCTCATCATCATCGCGGTGTTCATCGACGCCGCCGATGGCAAGGTCGCCCGTTTCCTCAAGGCCGAGAGCGAATTCGGCGCGGAA
>JBFIHV010000230.1:0-4810 GCA_041601595.1 Amylibacter sp.
AAGCCGGGTCGTCTTGTGGCACTGGCAGTGATAGGGGTCGCCCCGCTCGAGATAGCTTTGCGGCAGCCCGTGATACGACGCGACCAGCGCCGTCGGCCGCTCGTCGAGCCCGGCATAGGCCACCTCGACCGAGCGCGCCAGCGCCTCGATGTAAAGCCTGTGGTCCGCATAGGCCGGCACGGTGCGCAGCGCCGGCTGCCATCTGAGCCCCATCAGCGCGCGGAACGCCTGGTCGTTGGCGGTCGCCGTGGTCGCGGCGGCGTACTGGGGGTAGAGCGGGAAGAACAGGATGCGCTCGCAGCCTGCCCGCGCCAGCCGGCCGAGCACGCTTTCGGTCGATGGGTTGCCATAGCGCATGCAGAAGTCGACCACCACCTCGTCGCCATGGGTCGCGGCCAGCCGGCGGGCGAGCCCTTCGGCCTGGGCCCGCGTCGTGGTCAGAAGCGGGCTCTCGTCGTCGGCCTCGTTCCAGATGCCGCGATAGGCCGCGCCCGAGGATTTCGGGCGTTTCGACAGGATGATCAGTTGCAGCAGCGGTTGCCACAGCCAGGGCGAGTAGTCGATGACCCGGCGGTCCGACAGGAACTCGTTCAGATAGCGGCGCATCGACCAGTAGTCGGTCGCGTCCGGCGTGCCGAGATTTGAAATGATAACACCCACCTTGCCGAAGCGGACTTTCGGATGGTCGGCGGGGGCATGGGCCGGGCGGGTCGGTTCGGAATACATGTTCATCTGGCTGTCTTATCCCTGCGTCGGTTCATGTCAAACATCTTTGCGGTTCGCGGGCACTTAACGCAGGCGGAATCGAAATCAAGCGCCGTCCTTCTCGGGATCTATTTCCACTGTCCCCAGCGCCTCGGCCAGACGCGCCTGCGCCGAGCCGGGCCGCAGCGGTTTCTGCTGCTCCGCCGAAGGCGCCCAGCCGGTCAGGAAGGTCACGTCGAATGTCGCCATGACGCGGCCGTCGTCGCCGGAAAAATGCGATTGATAGGCCGACAGCGCGCGGGCCAGCGTGTCACGGCGCAGGGTCGTCCTGCGCCGGCCGGACAGCGCGTTGGTTTCGCCCATGGCGCGCAGGTCGTGCATCAGGTGCAGCGGCGTTTCATAGGATACGTTGAACTCGAAATGATCCGCCACCGGCAGGGCGAAGCCGGCGCGCTGCAGCAAGCCGCCAAGCTCGCGGATGTCGCCCATCGGCGCGACGCGGGGGCTGAGCCCGCCCTCGACCTCGGCTTCCGCCTCGGCCATGGCGATGCGCAGCTGGTGCAGGGTCTGGCCGCCGAAAAACACCGCGATCATCAACCCGTCGGGTTTCAGCGCGCGGCGCATCTGCACCAGTTGCCCGACCGGATCGTTGGCCCAGTGCAGCGAAATGGCGTGAACGATCAGGTCGCAGGATGCTTCCGTCAGGTCGAGCACCTCGTCATCCGCGATGTACCTGGCGTCCGGCCCGAGGATTTCCGACCAGATTTCCGGCTTCCAGCCGACAACCGCGATCTTGGTAAACGTCCTGTTAACCTCTTCCAGTCTTTCTGAGACCAGCGAGGCCGCTTCCGCGTGCAGGAACCACGCCTCGGCATCGCGGTTCGCGGATCGGGCCCTGTGGCGCAGCAGCGCCGCGCGGTCGAACAGAGAAGGTGGTTGTTGCATGGTTCAGGTCACTCCTTATGCAGAGGTAGCGAACCGGTTCGCAAAGGGAAAGCCCTTGTTGGCGCGCGCCCTGCGTTTTGTCTATCCGCCGCGCTGTATCGCCTGCGGCGAAGAGGTCGAAACCGAAAAGGCGCTCTGCGCGCCCTGCTGGTCCGACGCCCATTTCATTTCGCAGCCCTGCTGTGATGGCTGCGCAACGCCCCTGCCGGGGACCGAAGACGGTGAGCGGATGCTCTGCGACGACTGCATGGCGGCGCCAAAGCCCTGGGCCGCGGGCCGCGGCGTCGTGGTCTACAGCGGTACCGGCAGACGGATCGCGCTGGCCCTGAAGCATGGCGACCGGCTGGACATCGCCGGACCCGTCGGGCGCTGGATGGGGGCTGCGGCACGCGACGTTCTGGCGGAAACCGACATAATCGCGCCCGTGCCGCTGCACTGGTCACGCCTGCTGCGGCGGCGCTACAACCAGGCGGCGTTGCTGGCGAGCGTTCTTGGCGCGGCGTCGGGCCATGAGGTCGCGCAGGACCTGTTGCTGCGCCGCCGCCGCACCGTGATGCAGAAAGGCATGACCCGGACCGAGCGCATGGACAACCAGCGCCAGGCCATCGCGGTCAATCCGAGGCGCCTGTCCGGCATTGGCGGAAAGCGCATTCTGCTTGTCGACGATGTGATGACCACGGGCGCCACCCTGTCAGCCTGTACCGAGGCCTGCACCGATGCCGGTGCCAGGGTCGTGAACATTGTCGTGTTCGCGCGCGTTGCAACTGGGCTTTAAACTCTTATATCTTAGCCGAACCAATTTGGAGATTCGGCAATGAAGTCTGTTGAAATCTATACCGGCAGTTTCTGCGGTTACTGCAGCCGCGCGAAACAACTGCTGTCGCAGAAGGGCATAAACTATATCGAGCACCCGGTCGGGAGCGATCCGGACAAGCGCGCCGAGATGGTCCAGCGCTCGCGCGGCGGTCGTACGGTGCCGCAAATCTTTATCGGCGACCGGCATGTCGGCGGCTATGACGAGCTCTATGCTCTGGACCGGGCCGGCAAGCTCGATCCGATGCTGGCGGCGTGATGCTGCGGGTCGGGCTCATACAGTTCACCGCGTCGGATCGCCCGACCCATAACCTGCGCAAAACCACAGCTATGATTGCGGACGCTGCGGCGCAGGGGGCGACGTTCGTCTTGACCCCGGAGGTCACCAATATCGTGTCCACCAGCCGGTCGCACCAGCTGAAACTGGTCGCGCCCGAGGCCGAGGAAATCACGCTCAGGGCGCTGCGCCAGCAGGCGGCCGACCTGGGTATCTGGCTGCTGATCGGATCGCTGTGCCTTGCGACCGACGATCCCGACGGCCGCTTCGCCAACCGCAGCTTCATGATCGACCCGCAGGGCAAGATCGTCGCCCGCTACGACAAGATGCACATGTTCGACGTGCAGATCAGCGAGACCGAGACCTACAGGGAATCCGCGGGCTTTCGGCCCGGCACCAAGGCGGTCAACGTGGATACGGATTTCGCGCGGGTCGGCATGACCGTGTGTTACGATGTCCGCTTCCCCTATCTGTACCGGCACCTCGCCCAGAACGGAGCCCAGATCATCACCGTGCCGTCGGTCTTCACGACGGTCACCGGCAAGGATCACTGGGACCCGCTCTTGCGCGCGCGGGCCATTGAAAACGGCTGCTTCATTCTGGCGCCGGCGCAGACCGGCTCGCATACGATCTCTACCGGCAAGCCGCGCTCTTCCTACGGGCATTCCTATGTCGTGGACCCCTGGGGCCGTGTTCTGGCCGACGGCGGCACAGAGGAATGCGTGGTGATCGCCGACCTCGACCTGGACGCCGTCGCCAAGACGCGGGCGCGCATACCTTCGCTCATTCACGGGCACCCGTTCGAGGATGTTCAAGATGTCGGAGAATAGGGAAAACGATCCGCTGGCGATCGCGCTGGTGTCCGAGATCATGACGGCGGAGCAGCTTATCCGGGGCCGGATATCCAAGGCCCTGCCCAAGGGCATGGAGCCGTCGCATTTCTCGGTTCTGAACCACCTCGTGCGCAGCGGCGGAGAGAAATCACCGGCCCAGCTCGCGCGCAGTTTCCATGTCACCAAAGGCGCGATGACCAACACGCTCGGCAAGCTGGAGGCGGCGGGTTACGTCCATATCCGGCCGGACTGGGATGATGCGCGCCGCAAGCAGGTATCGGTCAGTTCCGCGGGCAAGCGCGTGCGGCAAGAGGCGCTGCAGGCGATCACGCCGATCTTCGACGATCTGATCGCCAGTCTCGGCGCCGACCGCGTGCGCGCCGCGCTGCCCTTCCTGCGCGACCTGCGCATTCAGATGGACTAGGGTCAGGGTTTCCCGGGCTTCACGCTGGCCGTGACATAGTTCACGCTGAGGTCGCGGTCCGACAGCGACCAGCGCCACAGCACCGGATTGAAGACGAACCCCTTGCGGTCAACCGGCTTCAGGCCCGCGCCTTCCAGCAATCCGTACAATTCATCCGGCGTTATGAACTTGTCCCACTCATGCGTGCCCTTCGGCAGCCACCGCATGACGTGTTCCGCCCCGATGATCGCCATCAGATAGCTTTTCGCATTGCGGTTGAGGGTCGAGCAGATCATCAGCCCGCCGGGTTTCAGAAGGGTCCGGCAGGCCGCCAGATAGGCGGCGGGGTCCGACACGTGCTCCACCACTTCCATGTTCAGGACCGCGTCGAACTGCTCTCCGGCCTCGGCCAGCGCTTCGGCGGTGGTGTGGCGATAGTCGATTTGCAGTCCCGATTGCTCGGCATGCAGGCGGGCCACAGGAATGTTGCGCTCCGCCGCGTCCGCGCCCACCACCGTGGCGCCGAGCCGCGCCATCGGTTCCGACAGCAGGCCGCCGCCGCAGCCGATGTCCAGAATGCGCAGGCCCCTGAACGGGTCGCGGGCAGTCAGGTCACGGTCGAACTCCGCCGCGATCTGGGCCGTGATATAGTCCAGCCGGCACGGGTTCAGCATGTGCAGCGGCTTGAATTTTCCGTTCGGATCCCACCATTCCGCCGCCATCGCCTCGAACTTGGCGATCTCTGCCGGATCGACTGTGCCAGTTGCCTGCATTTCTTGACTCCACATCACGAGTTGGTTTGACCATCGGGCCGTTTCATTCCTATAAGACATG
>JBFIHV010000231.1:0-4810 GCA_041601595.1 Amylibacter sp.
GAAGTAAACCTCGCGGTAGATGAACTTGATCTTGCCGGTGTCGATGAAATCGGCCTTGAGCTGATCGTAGGAATTGTTGTGGAAGTTGGCGCAGTGGATACAGGTGAAGGACGCGTATTCGATCAGCGTCACCTTTGCGTCCGGATTGCCGAGAGTCATCTCGATGACGGTAGCGGGCTCTGCGGCTTCCGACGTCGTGGCGGCTGCTTCCTGTGCAAAGGCGGTGGAGACCAGCGCCGAGCCGGCGGTTTCGGGCGCGGAGCCCTGCCACAGGTAGCCGCCAAGTGCCACGGCGGCCACAAGAACGGATGTCAGGGCGAGTTTTTTGAACATTCTAGTTACCTTTGTATTTCTTCGGGTGCGTCAGCACATTGGTCCCCAGCAGGGACAGGGCTTTTCTCAGGTCGGGGTCTGCCACATCCGCGACCTCGGTTTCAATCGCCTGTTTCCGCTCGGCGGACAGTGGCGGCGGAGCTTGCGCGGGTTTCGGTTCGAAGGCGGGCGCGCCCTCGGCAAAGCCAGTCGGCGCGGTCTGGGTGATCCGGATCTTGCGGATGGCATTGTAGCCGTAGCAGGCGTTGACCCGCTCGATGATCGCGGGGATCTGCATTTGCAGCATGGGCGCGTTGGCCCCCGTGGTCAGCAGGGTCAGCGTTGCGCCGAGGCCATGCGCGCCATAGGACACCTTGACCGGCTGCGCCACGGCGGCGACCGCCGGTCCCGCGACCTCTGCCCATTGCGTCAGCAGGCGGGTTTCGGCAAAGCCGCGTTTCTCGCCCGCCTGCCGGATGCGCTGGCCCAGCAGCCCGCCGGTCCGCACGAATCCCTTCGCCAGCCGCTGCGGGGCGGTATCTTTTTCGGAATTGCTGTTTGACCTGCGCGCCATGACTGTCCAAATGTTGCCGACGGGTTATCTTAGCCCCGTGTACAGAAGATTCCAGTGTTGCGACATCCGAAAGGATAAAACTTGCGTGATTTTGATCCCGACCTGTCGGCGCAATTGCTGGCGTGGTACGACCGCCATGCCCGCGCGATGCCGTGGCGGGTGCCGCCCGCCGCGCGGCGGGCCGGTGTGCCACCGGACCCCTATCACGTCTGGCTGTCCGAGATCATGTTGCAGCAAACCACGGTGGCCGCCGTCAAAGCCTATTTCGAGGTTTTCGTGCGGCGCTGGCCGACGGTCGGCGATCTGGCGGCGGCGGCGGATGCCGACGTCATGGCGGCCTGGGCGGGTCTCGGATACTACGCGCGGGCCCGGAACCTGTTGAAATGCGCGCGCATCGTGGCGCGGGACATGGGTGGGGTGTTTCCGCCGGACGAGGCGGCGTTGCAGAGCCTGCCGGGCATCGGGCCCTATACATCCGCCGCGATTGCGGCGATCGCCTTTGACCGTCCGGCGACGGTGCTGGACGGCAATGTCGAACGCGTCATGGCGCGGTTGCACGCGGTCGAAGAGCCTTTGCCCGCCAGCAAGGAGGCCCTGCGCGCGCTGGCGGCGGAACTGACCCCTGACGAACGGGCCGGCGACTATGCGCAGGCGGTCATGGACCTTGGCGCGACGGTCTGCACGCCGACCGCGCCGGCCTGCGGCATCTGCCCGTGGTCGGGCGCGTGTCTGGCGCGGGCGCTGGGCATCGCCGCCGATCTGCCGCGCAAACTGCCGAAACCGGCGAAGCCGGTCCGCCACGGCGTCGCCTATGTCGCGCGGCGCAGCGACGGCGCGGTGCTGCTGGAGCAGCGGCCCGAAAAGGGGTTGCTCGGCGGCATGCTGGGCTGGCCCGGCAGCGACTGGGCCGAGACGCAGGCCGACCACAGCCCGCCCTTGGCGGCCGACTGGCAGGACGCCGGGGCCGAGGTGCGCCACACCTTCACGCATTTTCATCTGCGGTTGACGGTGATGCGGGCCGAGGTCGCGGCGGATGCAAGGCCATTGCGGGGCCGGTTTGTCGCGCGCGAAACCTTCGACCCGTCGGACCTGCCGACGGTGATGCGCAAGGTCTGGGCGCTGGCGGGTGGTTCTCCGACAATGTGATCCGGGGGCCGCGCCTCGCGAGAATCGGTAAAATCAGGTATAATGACGACGTTCGTTCTTTCACGAACCCACGCCGGAAGGCGCCTTTCTGGGAGGAAAAAATGAGACTTCGAATAGGTGCGGCCTGTGCCGCAGTCAGTGCCATTCTGGGCGCCGCCTTGTCACCCGCGGCGGCCGAAACCATGACGACACCAGTCCTCAATACCGTTATCAAGGGTATGCCGGATACGGAGGCCAATATCGTGGTGTTCGATATCGATCCTGGTTGGAAAACCGAGCACCATATCCATCCGGGGCAACTGTTCGTCTACATCCTCGAGGGCGGTTTGCGCCTGGAGATAGACGGCCGGGACCCCGTCGAATATTCGGCGGGCGAAGCGTTTTACGAGGAGCCGAACCTCGGTATGGTCGGCAGCAATGTGAGCGCGACCGAACGCGCGAAGTTTGTCGTGTTCCAGTTCGGTGAGACCGGCCAACCGCTCATGGTCGCGCAGTAGAGGCATGGCGCGCCCCGAAAAAGGCCGCGCCACAAGGGCGGGGCAGTCAGGCTATAACCTCGGGTCAGGAGCGACCCAAAGTCGGCGGTCGGTTTTCGGGTGAAATCAGGCCTGCATTTCGGCGCGGATCTGCTGGCGCAGCAGGTCGATGGGAATGGTCTTGCCCTCTTTGCGGAAGCACCAGTAGGTCCAGCCGTTGCAGGACGGCGCGCCTTCCAGTGCGGCCCCGACCTGATGGATCGAGCCGCGGGTGTCATGCGCGATCAGCGTGCCGTCGGCGCGGATCTTGGCCGAATGGCGGCCGTTCAGGGAATGCAGCATTTCGCCCGGACGCAGCATGCCGCGCTCGACGAGCTGGCCGAAGGCGACGCGCGGTTCGGCGCGTTTCGACGTGCTGACCTGCAGCGCGTCGCGATCCAGACGCCGGGTGTCGGCGATGCGTTTCTCCGCGACTTTGCGATAGGCTTCCTCGCGCTCGATACCGATGAAATCGCGGCCGAGTTTCTTGGCCACCGCGCCCGTCGTGCCGGACCCGAAGAAAGGATCGAGGATCACGTCGCCCGGATTGGTCGAGCCGACGATGATCCGGTGCAGCAGCGATTCGGGTTTCTGCGTCGGATGCGCCTTGTTGCCGTCGGCGTCCTTGATCCGCTCGTGGCCGTTGCAGATCGGCAGCAGCCAGTCGGAGCGCATCTGCACGCCGTCGTTCAGCGCCTTCAGCGCCTCGTAGTTGAAGGTGGCCCGCGATTTCTCGGATTTCGAGGCCCAGATCATGGTCTCGTGCGCATTGGTCAGCCGCGCGCCGCGGAAGTTCGGCATCGGGTTGGATTTGCGCCAGATCACGTCGTTGAGAATCCAGAAGCCCGCGTCCTGCAGGGTCGCGCCGACGCGGAAGATGTTGTGGTAGGAGCCGATGACCCAGATCGCCCCGTCCGGCTTCAGCAGCCGCCGCGCGGCCTTGAGCCAGTCGCGCGAGAACTTGTCATAGGTGGCAAAGCTCTCGAACTGGTCCCAGTGGTCGTCCACGGCATCGACCTTGGACGAGTCGGGCCGGTGCAGGTCGCCCTTGAGCTGAAGGTTGTAGGGTGGGTCGGCGAAGATCAGATCGACCGAACCTTCAGGCAATGCATTCATCTCTGTGACGCAATCGCCTGACAATATTTGATTTAACGGCAGAGCAGCTCCACCGGCCTTGTTTGTTGTTTTTTTCATTTTCGCCTCAATCGCGCTTGTCGCGCTGTTGAGGTCTAAAATGATTCAAAGACGAATCGGCGTCAATTTCTTTTTTGAATCAATCACTTGCGGTTTGCTCTTCACACAAGATATTGTGTATCGGCTTGAAGGAACGTCTATGGTGTGGGGTCACACCGAGATTTCGCAGTCCCTGCTGATGCAATTTGGTACCGTATCCGGCGTTCTGCTCCCATCCATAGCCGGGGAACTGTTGCGCCAGTGCAACCATGATCTCGTCGCGTGTCACCTTTGCAACAATCGACGCGGCGGCGATGCTGCATGATATGCCGTCGCCCTTGACGATGGCTTCGGCGGGACAGGGCAGATCGGCGGGGATCCTGTTGCCGTCGATCAGGGCGAACTGCGCGGCGCGCGGCAGGCCGCCGATGGCGCGCCGCATGGCCAGCAGAGAGGCTTGCAGGATGTTCAGCCGGTCGATTTCAGCGACGCTGGCATGGGCGACGGAAACCGCCGCGCTCGCCAGGATGTCGCGGGCCAGCGCCGTGCGCCGCGCCGCCGACAGCTTCTTGGAATCGTTCAGCCCGTCCGGAATGTTCATCGGATCGAGGATCACGGCGCAGGCGGTGACCGGTCCGGCCCAGGGGCCGCGCCCGACCTCGTCGACACCGGCGATGACGCTGCCGTGGCCCAGTCGCGCCAATACGCGGGTTTCATGGTCGAGGTTCGGCATCGGGCCTGCGGGTGCTGCTGCGTTCGGAACCTTGTAGCCGTCGCGCCGCAGTGCGGGCAAGCGCTATGGTGACCCCGAGAGGATTCGAACCTCTGACCTATCCCTTAGGAGGGGATCGCTCTATCCAGCTGAGCTACGGGGCCCCGTGCCCGAAAAGCCATAAAGTTTCGCGAAGCGCAAGGGGGCATCGTCCTTGAGCCCGCCGGAAGCGCTTGATTTGGCCGCCAGCTTCGCTATGCACTGGCCGGTGATGATACCTGACAGCCTCTCTGCCTTTGCCGCCGATCTGCCCGCAAACGCCGTCTGGACGGCGCTGGCCGGCGGGCGGACCAACCGTGTCTGGCGGGTGCGGTCCAC
>JBFIHV010000232.1:0-4803 GCA_041601595.1 Amylibacter sp.
ATTTCAAACGCAGCGAAACCCGTATCGGCCCCGGCGACGAGGCGTACCGCGGCCGCAAGGGCCCCTTCACGATCACCGATATCGAAGCTCCGGACCCCTTGTGCGAAGCCTTCATGGATGCCGCCGGCAAGCTCGGCATTCCGCGCAACCCGGACTATAACGGCGCTTATCAGGACGGCATCGCCTATGTGCAGCGATCCATCCACAAAGGCCGCCGCGTCAGCACTGCGCGGACATTCCTCTATCCGGCATTAAGGCGCGGCAAAGCAACGCTCGTAACAGAAGCCCATGTTCTGCGCATCCTGTTCGAAGGCCGCAGAGCCGTTGGCGTGAAATACGTCAGGGGCGGGCGGGAGCACATCGTATATGCCCGCCGCGAGGTCATCCTTTCGGCCGGGGCGGTGGGCTCGCCGCATATCCTGCAAATGTCGGGTATCGGTGCGCCCGGACATCTGCGCGCGCTCGGCCTCGATGTCGTTCACGCCCTGCCCGGCGTGGGCGAAAACCTTCAGGACCATTTCGCGGCGCGGATTGTCCTGCGGATACAGAATGCCGAAAGCATCAATCAGCGGGCACATGGCTTTCCGCTGCTGCGCGAACTGGCGCGCTATGCGTTTTTCCGGCGCGGGGCGCTCGCCCTCACGCCCACCCTGTTGTATTGTTTCGGCAAGTCCGACCCCGCCCTGGATCGGAACGATATCCAGATATCCTTCACGCCTGCCAGCTATCCCGGCGGCGTGTGGTCAGGCCTCGACCGGTTTCCCGGCGCCACCATGGCCTGCTGGCAGCAGCGCCCGGAAAGCCGCGGGTATGTGCGGGCGCTGTCTCCCGAACCCATGGAAGCCCCCGAAATCCGGCCCAACTATCTGGCCGAGGAGGCCGACCAGCGGTCCATAGTGGCCGCCATGCGCCTTGGCCGGCGCATCGCAGCGACCGCCCCGTTCGAACAATTCGTCGAAGGCGAAATCTGGCCGGGGCCGGGCGTGCAAAGCGATGCCGATCTTCTGGACCATGCGCGCACCACCGGAAACACGACCTATCACCTCATGGGCACATGCAAGATGGGTCCGGCAGGCTCGGGATTCGGCGTTGTAGACCATGAACTGCGCGTCCACGGGACCGAGGCCCTGCGCGTGGCCGACACCTCCGTCATCCCGACGATGCCCGCGGCCAACACCAACGCATCGGCGATCATGATCGGAGAACGCGCCGCGGACTTCGTCCTGGGGCGCCCTCCCCTGCACCACTCCGAAATTTGACGCCGTTCGGCGAGAGCCGCGCTGCGGCTCCGCATGAAATTGCTATGTGAACAGAGAAGTCGCTCCCGGTTGAAACGGAATTCGACGGAAGCGTGGATGGCGGTGACCTCATCCAGATGCTACTGCCAGTTCGAGCATGTCCGCAGTCGTCAGACGCACCTTGCCTAACCTGCCCGCCTCAGGCCGGCTTCCCCTGACAGCGGCATTATATCCGAACCTTGGTTGCGGCATCGAACAGGTTGATCTTGCTTGTATCCACGGTCAATCGGATTTTGTCGCCGGGCCGGAACGGATGACGATCACTGAAGACTGCGCAGATCCGTTTCCCTGCCAGATGGGCGAACACTTCGATATTCGCGCCGGTCGGTTCGACGACCTCGACAACTGCTTCAACTCCTTCGCCATCCAAGGCGAGTTTCAGGTGTTCCGGACGGACGCCATAGATCACGCGCTGACCGTCCTTCGCGGACAGATCGGCGGAAACAGGCAGCGACGAACCGTCATCACTGACCACATGGGCCGCGTCGGCCGCGCGTTTGAAACGCCCTTCGATGAAATTCATCGACGGCGAACCCAGGAAACCGGCCACGAACAGGTTCGCCGGATGGTCATAAAGATCCAGAGGGGACCCGACTTGCTCCACACGGCCGGCATTCATGACAACGATCCTGTCCGCCATTGTCATCGCTTCTATCTGGTCATGCGTCACATAGATCGAAGTCGTCTTGAGCCTTTGGTGAAGCGCCTTGATCTCGGTCCGCATAACGACGCGCAGCTTGGCGTCGAGGTTCGAGAGCGGTTCGTCGAACAGGAAAACCTGCGCATTGCGCACCAGCGCGCGCCCCATCGCGACCCGCTGCCGCTGGCCACCCGACAACTGCCCGGGAGTGCGCTGCAAATACGGTTTGAGGTTCAATATCTCAGCGGCTTCGGTAACTTTTTTCTCGATTTCGCTCTTCAGGCTTTTCCGCAGTTTCAGGCTGAACCCCATATTGTCGAACACCGACATGTGGGGATAGAGCGCGTAGTTCTGGAACACCATCGCTATGTCCCGATCGCGCGGCGGCACGTCGTTGACCACCGCGCCGCCGATCACGATTTCACCGCCGGAGATCGTCTCGAGCCCCGCAATCATGCGCAGCAGCGTGGACTTGCCGCATCCCGAGGGGCCGACCAGAACCACGAATTCCTGATCCTGAATCTCAATATCCACACCGTGGATAACCTCCAGGTTTCCGTATGTTTTCTTGACATTCAGGATCTCTACAGATGCCATTTCACTTTTCCTAACTTAACGTCCAGTGCGGTCATTTCACGGCGCCAAGCGCCATGCCGCGGATAAGGTATTTCTGCAACCATGAGAACACGATGGCCACCGGCAGCGTGGCTAGAACCGTCGCCGCCATGACGTGGTGCCATTCCACCTGGAAACGCCCGGCGACCTGCGCATAAATCTGCACCGGCAGGGTGTAATCGTCGGAGGATCGGATCAGCGTCAGGGCCAGTACGAACTCGTTCCAGCTGTTGATAAAGCTGAATATCCCGGTCACCGCCAACGCGGGCACCGCCAGCGGTAGGAAGATGCGCACGAGGCTTTTGAAATGGGTGGCGCCGTCCATCCAGGCGGCTTCTTCCAGATCGCGCGGGATGGTGCTGAAATAGCTTTGCAGCATCCAGATCGTGAAGGCCATATTGAAGGCCGCGTAGGTCACCACCAGAGAATTGAGACTGTTCACCATGCCAAGCGCCACCATCAGCCGGAACAGCCCAAGCACCAGAACGATCGGTGACATCATCTGCGTCATCAGAAGGAAGTTGCGGTAGGCGCTCTTACCCGGGAACCGGTAACGTGACAAAGCGTAGGCCGCCGGGATGCTGAGCACCAGAGCCAGACCCGTCGACGCCACGCTGACGTAGACGCTGTTCAACAGCGCCTCCCCGAAATTGGTCTTGACCCACATCTCGGAGAAGTTCTCCCAGCGGAACTCGCTGAAGCCCCAGCGCGGCGGGAACACGAAAACCTCGTCCGGCGGGCGCACGGCGGTCGCGAACATAACCGCGAAGGGAAACAGGATAACCACAACCAGCGGCGACAGGACGATCCAGTAGATCAGGGACTTTTTCAGTTTCGGCGACATGCTATTCATCCCCTTCCGCGGTCTTGTCGCCGCGCATTACCAGAAGGACGTAGATAATTGTGAACAGCATCAGAACCCCGAACATGATGAGCGAAATGGCCGAGGCCTTGCCCAATTGCCCGAAGCGGAACGCCAGCTTGTAAAGGTAGGTGACCAGAATGTCGGTGCCGTTGGCCGGACCGCCCTCGGTCATCACCCAGATGATCGGCAGGGAATTGAACACATAGATCACGTTCAGAACGATCGCGATATTGATGAACGGCTTCATCAGCGGCAGCGTGATGTACCTGAACTGGTCCCAGCGGGTGGCGCCGTCAATCAGTGACGCCTCGTAGGAATCCTGCGGCAGGGACGACAGGCCGCCCAGAAAGATCGTGGTCGTGAAGGGGATCGACACCAGAATGCCGACCAGTATCTCGACCGTGAAGGCCAGTTGCGCTTCGGCCAGCCACTCGATCGGCTCAACCATGAGCCCGAGGTCCATCAGCGTGGCATTCAACAGACCTGCCCGCCCGTTCAACGCCCACCGCCAGACAACGGCGGTCATAGTCAGCGAGATCGCCCAAGGCAGCATTATGATCACCCGCGCGAGCCCGCGGCCATAGAAATCGTCGTTGAGAATAATGGCGATCGGCAGCGAGATGATCAGCGTACCGAGCACAACACACAGCGTCCAGATCACCGTGCGATAGAGCGACCCATAGAATAACGGGTCAGAGAATACTTCGGCGAAATTGTCGAAACCGGTGAAACCGCGGAGCTGGCCGAAACGGCTGACTTCCTGCAACGACGTGTTGGCCAGGTCCAGCACCGGATAGCCAATAATGAAGATTGCCAGCAACAGGCCGGGCAAGATCATCAGTACCGGTTTGTAATCTCGAAGGGATTTCATTCATGCACCCGATGCGTAAAACAGGGCGTGATTGCCCTTCTTTGGGGAAAGGGGCGGCAAGGTCGCCGCCCCTTCCGGTTCAGAGGCTTACATGCCGCGTATCTTGTTGATCTCGGCAGCGGCCGCATTCATCGCATTTTCCGGGGTTTCCTGACCCAGATAGATCTTTTGCAGTGCGCGTGTCGTCACGTCGGCGATCTCTTCCCAGTTGGCAATCGTCGGCGCAAACTTGGCGTGGGGCAGGCCCGCGGCGAAACCGGAGATATCAGGGTCCGTGGTATAGAATTCCTCGGCCGCGACGTTCTTGGTCACCGGCAGGAAGCCTTCGCCGTGGTCGAACTTGGAGCGCCATTCATCCTGATAGGCGAACTCGATGAACTTCCATGCTGCTTCTTTCACGTCGGAATCCGCGAACAGCATCAGCGTGTCGGTCACCCCGTAGGTTGCCTTGGCGCGTTTCTCGGGGAACTGCATGACCTTGTAGTTGAGGTCCGGGGCTTCGGCCTGGATTTGC
>JBFIHV010000233.1:0-4704 GCA_041601595.1 Amylibacter sp.
ATTTTCATCGACGGGCGCTATCGCTTGCAAGTGCGCGACCAGGTCGACCTGACGCAGTTCACGCCGGTGAACTGGCCGGAAACCAAGCCTGCGGACTGGCTGAAACAGCACCTGCCGCAGGGCGGCAAGGTCGGATTCGATTCCTGGCTGCATACCGTGGCAGAGCTGGAAAAGCTGCGCGACGGGCTGAAGGGCAGCGGCATTGAACTGGTTTCGGCCGACAATCCGGTGGATGCGATCTGGAGCGATCAGCCGCCGAAACCGGATGCGCCGATGGTGCATCATCCCATTGAATTCACAGGGAAATCACATACGGCCAAATGTGCGGATCTGGGCGCGGAGCTGGCCAAGGCCGGCCAGCGCGCCGCCGTGCTGACCCTGCCCGACAGCATCGCCTGGCTGCTGAACACGCGCGGCAGCGATATCGCGCGCAATCCGGTGACGTTGGCCTTCGCGATCCTGCATGACACGGGCCGTATCGACCTGTTCCTGAACCCCGCCAAGGCCGGTGACACGCTGCGCGCGCATCTGGGCGACGGTGTTTCGATCCGGCCAGAGGAAGATTTTCCTGAGGCGCTGGCCAAGCTGCAGGGTCCGGTTCGCGTCGACAAGGACAGCGCGCCTGTCCGGGTCAGCGAGTTGTTGGACGAAGCGGGGATCGGGATCGCATACGCCGCCGATCCGGTGATTCTTCCGAAGGCGTGCAAGAATCCGGTCGAACTGGACGGCGCACGCGCGGCGCATATCCGCGACGGCGCGGCCGTGGCCGAGTTTCTGGCGTGGCTTTCGGAGGAGGCCCCGAAAGAATACCTGACCGAGATCGACGTGGTCGCGAAGCTGGAAGCCTTCCGCGAGGCCACCGACGTGCTGCGCGACATTTCTTTCGAGACGATCTGCGGCGCCGGCCCGCACGGCGCGATCGTGCATTACCGCGTCACCGACAAGACCAACCGCGCGATCACGCGCGGCGACGTCCTGCTGGTGGACAGCGGCGGCCAGTACCGCGACGGGACCACGGACATCACGCGGACCGTCGCCGTCGGTAACGTGCCGGACGAGGCGAAATTCGCCTTCACGCTGGTTCTGAAGGGCATGATCGGCATTTCCAGACTGCGCTTTCCGGACAAGCTGGCGGGGCGCGATATCGACGCCTTGGCCCGCGCACCGCTGTGGGCCGCGGGGATGGATTACGATCACGGCACCGGTCACGGCGTCGGGTCCTACCTGTCGGTGCATGAAGGCCCGCAGCGTATCAGCAGGATCTCGCACGAGGTACTGAAACCCGGCATGATCCTGTCCAACGAGCCGGGCTATTACCGCGAGGGCGCTTTCGGCATCCGCATCGAAAACCTGATCGCGGTGCGCGAGGCCCCCAAGATCGAGGGTGCGGACGACCGCGCGATGCTGTTCTTCGAAACCCTGACGCTGGCGCCGATCGACCGCAACATGATCAAGCCGGAACTGCTGGAGCCGTCGGAAAGACACTGGCTGGACAGCTATCACGGCTGGGTCGAACACAGCTTGTCGGAACATTGCAGCGAGGCGACACGGCGCTGGCTGCGAAAGGCCTGCAAACCGCTCTAGGAATGTTCTTCCCTGGCGGTTTCCGCCAGCGCCCGGTTCAGGGTTTTCAGCGCATCCACCACATGCAGGGTTCCGACCAGTTCCGGCTCGGCCCCGTCGCCTCCGGGCCGCCGGATCACCGGCAGGTATTTGCGGCCCAGCGCGTCGAACATCGGCATGGCCGCTTCCAGCGTGGCATCGGTATAGAGGAACTCGTCCGCGGCGATCAGCTTGTCGCAGCGTTTGCGCCTGGCCTTCGTGGCCTCCGCAATCGGACGCATGAGGCCCCCGACAGCGAACAGGGACAACAGATAGGCCTGCGGCCCCTCCGCCAGATGGATATTGCGCCGTTCCAGCTGTGTCAGGAAGAAAGAGCGGTGCACCAGCCGGCTGGCCAGCGCGCTGGAGATCGACACCGCGACCAGAACCGCGAGCCCGGCCTGCCAGTCGCCCGTCATCTCGAACACGATCAGCGTGGTGGAGATCGGCGCGCCGAGCACCGCCGCGGCCACGGCTCCGGTGCCGGCCAGCGCATAGAGCGTCTCGTCGCCCTCGATGGCGGGAAACAGGCTGGTGGCGACCCAGCCGAAGGCAAGGCCAGTCAGCGCGCCGGTCATCATCGAGGGTGAAAACACCCCGCCGCCCATCCGCCCCGCGAAGGTCACCGCCACGGCGAAGACCTTGACCATGGCGAAGACCACGGCATTCCAGAACAGCAGGTTGCCGGTCAGCGCCAGCGAGGTGGTTTCATAGCCGACGCCGATGATATGCGGGAACCAGATCGCCACGAGCCCCAGAATTCCGCCCGCCACCGCCGGACGCAGAAAGCCCGGCAGGCGGGTCGCCTCCTGTATGCGGTTGCCGACATCCTCGGCATAGAGGATCGAGCGCATCATGATCACCGCCACCAGCCCGCAGACCAGCCCGAGCAGCAGGAACGCCGGCAGTTCGGCGTAGAATTCGGGGGAATGCGGCGGCAGGGTGAACTCTGTGATATTGCCGAATTCCAGCCGGCTGACCACGGTTCCGGCCACCGCCGCGATGGTGATCGGCGCGAAGGCGCGGACCGCGAAATGGCGCAGGACGACCTCCATCGCGAAAATCGCGCCGGCGATCGGCGCGTTGAACGAGGCGCTGACGGCGGCGGCCACGGCGCAGCCCATCAGGTTGCGCCCGGTGATGCCGTCGGCGTTGACGATCTTGCTGACCTTGCTGGAAATCACCGCGCCCAGATGCACGACCGGACCCTCGCGGCCCGTGGAGCCGCCGGTGGACAGCGTGATCAGCGAGGCCAGCGCCGAGGCCAGCCCCGCGCGCCCGTCGACGCGCCCGTCGCGCAGGGCGGCGCCAACGATCACGTCGGCCACGGTATGCGCCCGCCCGTCCGGCGTGAATTTCGTGAGGATCAGCCCGACCACCAACCCGCCGATGATCGGCACGATCAGCACCACGTACCAAGGCAGATCACGCGCGGCGGAGGCCAGCATGACGTCGTTTGCGCCATAGATCCACGCCTGCAAGCCGCTGATCGACAAGCGGAACCCCAGCGCCGCCGTGCCCGCCAATACGCCCACCAGAAGGGCTATGAACCAGAAGCGGATCTGGCCCATTCCGTGCTGCCGGACGATGTGCAGGGCCTGCGCCAACTGGGCGTTCCGGATGAGCTTCGAGCTTTGCTTTTGCGGTGCCAAATTGCTTTCCACTTAGAGCTTTACAGTCCGTGACCTGCTTGCGTAGTTTCCACGGGAACCAGACAGAATGGAAGCCTCAATGTCAAATATTGCCGATGCGATTCAAGCGTTAAGGGCCGTCATGGGCGAAAAACTCTCGACGGCGCGGCCCGATCTGGACAGTCACGGCGCGTCCGAGACCTATTATCCGCGGACGCCTCCGGATGCGGTGGTCTATGCCACCGGCACGGCGGATGTCGCGGAGGCGGTGAAAATCTGCGCCGCGCACGGTTGTCCGGTCACGGCCTGGGGCACCGGCACCTCGCTGGAGGCGCACGCGCTGCCCGTGAAGGGCGGTGTGACCATCGACCTGTCGCGCATGAACCGTTTGCTGGAACTGCGCGATCAGGACCTGTGCGTTCGGGTCCAGCCCGGCCTGACCCGCGAGGAACTGAACGTGGCGCTGCGCGACAAGGGGTTGTTCTTTCCGGTCGACCCCGGCGCGAACGCCTCGCTGGGCGGCATGGCGGCGACGCGGGCATCCGGCACGACGACGGTGCGTTACGGCACGATGCGCGACAACGTCATGGCGCTGGAGGTGGTTCTGGCAGACGGCAGGATCATCCGCACCGGATCGCTGGCGAGGAAATCCTCGGCCGGTTACGACCTGACGCGGCTGTTCGTCGGGTCCGAGGGCACGCTTGGCGTCATCACCGAACTGACGCTGAAATTGCAGGGGCAGCCGGACTGCATCGCGGCGGCGGTCTGCGATTTCGCGGATGTGGAAAGCGCGGTCGGCGCGGTGATCGCGATCGTGCAGATGGGCGTGCCGGTGGCGCGCGTGGAACTGCTGAACGATGTGCAGTTGCGATCGGTCAATGCCTATTCCGGCACGGACTATCCTGAGAAACCGCACCTGTTCTTCGAGTTCCACGGCTCCGAGGCCGGTGTCGCGGAACAGTCGGCTACCGTGGCGGAAGTGGTGGAGGATTTCGGCGGCGGGGCCTTCCGATGGGCGACGAAAACCGAGGAGCGCAACGCGCTGTGGAAGGCGCGGCACACCGCCTATTGGGCCGCCAAGGCGGGTTTTCCGGGCGGTCAGTGGATCGTCACGGATGTCTGCGTGCCGATCTCGACGCTGGCGCAGGCGATCACCGAAACCGAGGCCGATCTGGCCGCGCATGACAAGGAGGCGCATATCCTGGGCCATGTCGGCGACGGCAATTACCATGTGCTGATCAGCGCCGATCCTGCCGTGCCGGGTGATCTGGAAAACACCCTGAAACTGGCCGACCGCATGGCCGAACGCGCGCTGGCGCTGGGCGGCACGGTGACCGGCGAGCACGGCGTCGGGCTGGGCAAGATGAAGCACATGGCGGCGGAGCACGGCGAGGCGCTGTCGGTCATGGCGACGCTGAAACGCAGCCTCGATCCGCAGAATATCCTGAATCCGGGAAAGGTCGTACCGCTG
>JBFIHV010000234.1:0-4703 GCA_041601595.1 Amylibacter sp.
ATGTTGATCGGTTGCCCGAAAGAAATAAAAGTCCGCGAATATCGCGTCGGACTGACACCTGCCGCCGCTCTGGAGGCCATCCACCGGGGACACAAGGTCATCATCGAGACCAACGCCGGCACGGGCGCCGGTTTCCCCGATGCGGACTACAAGGCCATCGGGGCCGAGATCGTCGGAACCGCGAAGGAAATCTTTGACCGCGCCGATATGGTCGTGAAGGTGAAAGAACCGCAGGCCGTCGAACGCAAGCAGTTGCGCGAAGGCCAGATCCTGTTCACATACCTTCATCTGGCGCCCGATCCCGAACAGACCAAAGACCTGCTGGACAGCGGCGTCACCGCCATCGCCTATGAGACCGTGACCGACCGCATGGGCGGCCTGCCGCTGCTGGCGCCGATGTCCGAGGTGGCGGGCAAGCTGGCCCCGCAGGTCGGCAGCTGGACCCTGCAAAAGGCAAATGGCGGCCGCGGCGTCCTGATGGGCGGCGTTCCGGGCGTCGGACCGGCCGAGGTGATCGTGCTCGGCGGCGGCGTCGTCGGCACCCACGCCGCGCGGGTGGCCGCCGGCATGGGCGCGCAGGTCACCGTTCTGGATCTGTCGCTGCACCGGATGCGCTATCTGGACGACGCCTTCAGCAACGTCTTCCAGACCCGTTATGCCTCCAAGGGCAACACCGCCGAACTGCTCGCCACCGCAGATATGGTGATCGGTGCGGTTCTGGTGCCCGGCGCCGCAGCGCCGAAACTGGTTTCGCGGGCGCAGCTCTCGACCATGAAACCCGGCGCGGTGCTGGTGGATGTCGCCATTGACCAGGGCGGCTGTTTCGAAACCTCGCACGCCACCACCCACGACAATCCGATCTACGAGGTCGACGGCATCATGCACTATTGCGTCGCCAACATGCCGGGCGCGGTCGCGCGCACCTCGACGATCGCGCTGGGCAATGCCACCATGCCGTTCATGCTGGCGCTGGCGGACAAGGGCTGGCGTCAGGCCTGCGCCGACGATCCGCATCTGAAAAACGGTTTGAACGTGCACGCCGGCATGCTGACCTACGAGGCGGTCGGCACGGCGCTGGGCATCAAGGTCGTCGACCCGGACGCGGCCATGAAAAAATAAGGGCGCGCCGCCTGGCACGCCCCTCTCTGCACCCTCCTGGCGGGGAATCCTATTTCTTCGCCAGCAGGTCGCGGATTTCCTGCAAAAGCTCGACCTCGCTCGGCCCCTTCGGGGCGGGCGCAGGGGCCTCTTCCTTCTTCTTCAGGCTGTTGACGCCTTTCACGAGCAGAAAGACGACCGCTGCAATGATCAGGAAGTTGACCACGGCCATGATGAAGCGGCCATAGGCGAACACCGCCGCGCCGGCCTCTTCCGCCTCTGCCAGCGACGCATAGTCGCCGCTGCCCAGAACGACGTACAGCGCCGAGAAATCGATCCCGCCGGTGAACAGGCTGATGAACGGGTTGACCAGATCGCCGACCATCGACTGGACGATCGCGGTGAAGGCGGCGCCGATGATGATCCCGACCGCCATGTCCATGACGTTGCCTCTGGAAATGAATTTCTTGAATTCGTTTAACATTGTAGGCTCTCCCTGAATTTTGGGTAATAACTGGTGCGTTCACTTTGAATGGCTCTGCGCAGTATTCAAGCGAAAATATCGCTAATTCACGTTACGCCCGACAGGCGGGCCCGGGACGGGACTGGCGCGGGCACCGTCGAAAGGTTGCATGAATGATCCGGCTCCTTGACTTTCCGGTCACGAAGAAATGGCCGCCCCGGCATCCGGACCGGCTGCAGCTCTATTCGCTGCCGACGCCGAACGGCCTGAAAGTCTCGATCTTTCTGGAAGAGACCGGCCTGCCCTATGAACTGCACCGCGTCGACTTCGCGACCCGCGAGCAGAAGTCGCCGGAATTCACCTCGCTCAACCCGAACCAGCGCATTCCCGCGATCATCGACCCAAACGGGCCGGACGGCGAAGCTTTTCCGCTGTGGGAGAGCGGCGCGATCCTGATCTATCTGGCCGAAAAGACCGGCCGGCTTATGCCAACGGAACCGGTCAGGCGCTATGAGACCCTGCAATGGCTGATGTTCCAGATGGGCAATGTCGGCCCGATGGTCGGGCAGGTCGGAGTGTTCAACAGGTTCGAGAAGGAAAAATACGCCGGCGCTCCGGTGCTGGACCGGTATGTGCGCGAGACCGTGCATCTGCTCGGCGTTCTCGAGCGCAGGCTCGACGGCCGCGACTGGCTGATGGACGACTACTCCATCGCCGACATCGCCACCGCGCCGTGGCTGCGCAATATCGTCGGGTCCTACAGGGCGGGCGATCTGGTCGGCTGGTCGGGTTTCACTAACCTGCCCGCCTATCTGGACCGGTTTCTGGCGCGTCCGGCGGTGCAGGCCAGCCTGCCTGCACCGGTATAGGTCCGTTTCAGCCGCGCAGAACGCCGCCCGTGGCCTTGGACACCTTGTCGATGATTTTTGCGGAAACCGCCTCGATATCCTTGTCGGTCAAGGTCGAGTCCGTCGGCTGCAAGCGCACCGTGATGGCGACGGATTTCTTGCCCTCGCCCATCTGGGCCTCGGCCTTGGCGCCGGTGAACTGGTCGAACACGGACGCCTCGGCGATCAGTACCTTGTCGGCACCCCTTGCGGCATTCAGAACCGCCAGAGCCTCGACCTGGCTGTCCACGACAAAGGCGAAATCGCGGTCGACGGCCTGCAGGTCCGAAATTACCAGCGCCGGACGCGCGGTGGACCTGGCGCGCGGGAACGGCGGGCGCTCGACATGGATCGCAAAGGCCACGGCGGGTCCCTTGACGCCCATCGCCGACAGGACCTTCGGATGGATTTCACCGAAAGCGGCCAGCACGTTCTTCGGCCCCAGCGACAGCTTGCCGGACCGGCCCGGATGCCACCATTCCCTGGCGCCGCGCAGGATCATCAGCTTGTCGGGCGCGCCGATGGTCGACAGCACCGCCTCGGCATCGGCCTTGGCATCGTAGAGGTCGACCGGACGTCGGCCGCCGTGCGGATCGCGCGGGCCGGACTGGCCGACCAGCAGGCCGGTCGCCAGCAGTTCCTGATCTTCGGGTTCGCCGCCGTGGAACACGGGGCCGACCTCGAACAGGGCCAGGTCCATGAAACCGCGCGCCTGATTGCGCGCCGCCGCCTGCAACAGGGCGGGCAACAGGCTGGGGCGCATATGGCTCATGTCGCTGGAGATGGGATTGCCCAGCATCACCGCGTCCGTCCCGCCGCCGAACAATTCGGCGGAGGCCTTGTCGATGAAGCTGTAGGTCACGCATTCGTTGTAGCCCAGCGCCGCGATCGCATGGCGCGCCGCGATCTCGCGGTTCTGCATCGGAGTCAGGATCGGCTTGGCGACGCCCTTGGCGGGACGGTCGAGCGGCTTGCCCTTCAGTTTGGTCAGCGAGGCGATGCGCGCGATTTCCTCGACCAGATCGGCCTGCCCCAGCACGTCGGGACGCCATGTCGGCGGGGTCACCTGATCGCCGTCGATCTCGAATCCCAGATCGGTCAGCGTCTTGCGCTGCACGTCCGCCGGAATGTCCATGCCGACCAGCGACTTCACACGGTCGGTATCGAGCATATAGCTGCGCGACACGTCCGGCACGGACCCCGCGATCACCGGCTCGGACACCTCGCCGCCGCACAGGTCCAGTATCATCGCAGCCGCCATGTCGCAGCCGATGGGCGCAAAGGCCGGATCGACGCCGCGCTCGAACCGATAGCGCGCGTCGGAGTTGATCTTCAACTTGCGGCCCGTGACCGCGATCATGGTCGGGTCCCAATAGGCGCTTTCCACGATCACATCGACGGTGTCCTCGGTACAGCCGGAGCGTTCGCCCCCCATGATGCCCGCGATGCTCTCGACCCCCATGTTGTCGGAAATAGCCATCATGCCGGGTTCCAGCGTGTATTCCTTGTCATCCAGCGCCACGATCTTTTCGCCGCCATGCGCGAAATGCACCCGCAGGTCGCCGCGCACCTTGGCGGCGTCGAAGACGTGCAGGGGGCGGTTCAGGTCATAGGTAAAGAAGTTGGTGATATCGACGAGTTTCGAGATCGGACGCAGCCCGATCGCCCGCAGCCGCGCCTGCAACCAGTGCGGCGAGGGGCCGTTCTTCACGCCGCGGATGACGCGGGCGCAGAACAGCGGGCAGCCGCCTTCCAGCACGTCGTCGTCGATGGAAATGCCGAAACCGGATTCGAAATGCGCCTCCAGCTTGGGTTCCTTCAGAGGTTTCAGCGTGCCGAGGCCGCGCGCCGCCAGATCGCGGGCGATGCCGCGCACGCCCAGCGCATCGGGGCGGTTGGGGGTGATGGCGATCTCGATCACCGGGTCGACCTTTTCGGGGGAATGCTCGGCCAGATAGTCGGTGAATTTCGAGCCGACCTTGGGGTGGCCCTTCAGCTCGATGATGCCGCTGTGTTCGTCAGACAGTTCCATCTCGCGCTCGGACGCCATCATGCCGTGGCTCTCGATGCCGCGGATTTTGCCCACCCCGATGGTGGTGTCGATGCCGGGGACGTAGACGCCGGGTTTCGCCACGACCACGCTGATCCCCGCCCGCGCGTTCGGCGCGCCGCAGATGATCTGCAACTCGCCCTCGTCGGTATCGACCTTGCAGACCCGCAGCTTGTCGGCGTCGGGGTGCTTTTCGGCATGGGTC
>JBFIHV010000235.1:0-4691 GCA_041601595.1 Amylibacter sp.
GAACTGGGGCTGGATGTGCCCCTGTTCATCAGCCAGAACGACGGCACCCTGATGCGGGCCAAAACGGTCGAGCGGTACCCGGTCCTGACATTCGCCTCCGGCCCGACGAACTCGATGCGCGGCGCGGTGCACCTGGCGGGGATCGGCGACGCGATGGTGGTGGATATCGGCGGCACGACCTCGGATATCGGCATGCTTCGCAACGGCTTTCCGCGGCAATCCACGCATTTCGTGGATGTGGGCGGCGTAAAGACCAATTTCCGGATGCCGGACGTGCTGGCCGTGGGTCTTGGCGGCGGCAGCATCATCCGCAAGGACGGCCACAGCGTCGGACCGGAGTCGGTCGGTTTCGAATTGACCAATCGTGCCTTGTGCTTCGGCGGCGACACACTGACCGCAACCGACATCGCCGTGGCAGGCGGTTGGGCGGACGTCGGCAACGCCGCGCTGGTCAGGTCGGTCCCGAAAGAAACAATCTCGGCTGCGCGCGAACAGATGCGTCAAATCCTGGATGTTGCAGTAGAGCGCATGAAAACAGAGCCGAAAGACCTTCCGCTTCTTGTGGTCGGCGGCGGGTCCATACTGGTGGATTGGCAGGTGAAATCGGTGTCGGAAGTCATCAGGCCCGAGTTCTCTTCGGTTGCCAATGCGGTCGGCGCCGCCATTGCGCAGGTCTCGGGCGAGTGCGAGCGGGTCGTGAGCATCTCGCCCGCCAACCGCGACAGCGTTCTGGATGATGTCCGCGACGAGGCTCGAAACAAGGCCATCGATGCGGGCGCGACCCCCGACAGCGTTGAAATTCTGGAACTGGAGCAGGTGCCTATCAGCTATCTGCCGGGAAACCCGACCCGGATCAGGGCCAAAGCCGTCGGCGACCTGCCGATCTGAGCCGCGAAAACGAGACGGAGACTAAAATGGATTTGAAGATCGAAGACGTGGATGACCTGTGCATGGGGGCTTCCTTTCTGGGCGCGGGCGGCGGCGGCGATCCGTATATCGGCGGGCTGATGGTCAAACAGGCGCTGACCGAAGGCAAGAGGATCGAAATCATCGACCCCGACACGCTGGACGACGGCGGACTGATCATACCCACGGCGATGATGGGCGCCCCGACCGTCCTGCTGGAAAAAATTCCGTCGGGTGAAGAACCCATTCGCGCCCTGCGCGCGGTCGAGGCCCATCTGGGCAGAACCGCCGATGCGACAATGCCCACCGAAGTGGGTGGCATCAACTCGACAATACCGCTGTTTGTGGCAGCCCAGTTAGGCATTCCAGTGATTGATGCCGACGGCCAAGGCCGCGCGTTTCCGGAACTCCAGATGGAGACTTTCGCCATTGGCGGCGTCAAGGGAACGCCGCTCGGGATATCCGACGAAAAGGGCGACATTGCGGTCGTCCTGACCGATGATAACCACCGTATGGAAAGAATAGCCCGCGGCATCACCATCCGCTTCGGCGGCACCGCCTATTTTGCAAATTACCCGATGACCGGTGCCGAGGTCAAACGCACCGCTGTCAAGCACACCCTGACGCTGGCGCGTGAAATCGGGCGTATCATCCGCACATCGCGGATGAAAAAGCTGGACCCGTTCCAGGAACTGACCGCCTTCCTCGCCACGACGCATTATTCGGTGGCGCGCAAGATCTTTGAGGGCAAGATCATCGACGTCGACCGGCAGACCACCGAAGGCTTTACAGTTGGCGATGTGTCAATTCAGGGTTCCGACAGCTCCAGGGACATTTGCAAAGTGACCTTTCAGAACGAAAACCTGATTGCCCGCAAAGACGGGGCCGTTCTCGCGATCGTGCCCGACATCATCACAATCATGGACGCCGAAACGGCGGTCCCGATCACCAACGAGACATTGCGCTATGGTCAACGGGTCGTCCTCATGGCCGTTGGCGTTCCCGAGATCATGAAATCCCCTGCCGCCCTGCAGCAATTCGGTCCGACTGCCTTCGGCCTCGATGAGCCCTATGCGCCATTGTTGTGAGCTTCCAACGTGACATCATATGGGGGTGTCCATTCGTGGCTTGCGGATAAGGCAGGAATTGAAACCTGCCTGTGATCCGGAGATGCAGGACGCATTCCTGCTCCGGCCTTCGAAAACGTCCGCTTAATCCGCAAGGCGGCCGTCCGCAGGAGGTGCAACACGGCCAACAGCAGGTGATCGTGACAGACAGGCTGCGTTCATGCGGAACTACAATGACAGAAATTGGCAACGCCGACCGGCAGGAAACGGGTCGCCGGTTAAAAAACGGGCAGAGAATTCGCACTTGCCGTTTCGAAGGCGAGAACGGACCATGCTCCGGTTCCGACGCATGCGAAGTTTGCAGAAGTTTGTCTCCGTCCACGCTTCCATCCACAACCTTTTCAGTCAGGAACGACATCCTTGCAGCAGAACGAATTTCAAGCTGAACCGCACCGCCGCTCTGACCCAGTGGCGTCAACTTGGCGCGGCATAAAGGACAGCTCGACTATCCTTGCAGAGACTGGTTCGCATTTGTCTGACACCACCGTTTCATGGCTTACCCCGAAGCCCCGTTCATTCGGCAGGTCTTCCAAATTCCGCAACGAAAGCGGCAACTGAACCTAGAGAATAAACGTTTGGCAGGCGACTTCAGGCGACAATTTGAAATAACGGAAGGGGCATAGTTTTATCATGGGAAATAGCTGGCTGATCGCCCTGACCGCTTCAAGCGGGTATGTTTCAACAGAGCCGAGGCCGCGGTTTGATCGAGATGATATGGGTCAGGTGGACCGGCCCCGAGCATGATCATTCGCCGCCTTCACCTCAGGCCAGAACGGATAAGCGTGCGAACCGCCACACATGACAACACCCTGCGCGGCGATCCGGCCCTGACTCTCAATCTGGCCAGACGACACGGAAACCATGATGGGTGGTTGTGCTGTCGGGTGAAGTCCCGGACCGCGCCGCGATCCGGTAACGATAGCAATAGCTTTTGTGACACAGGAACGATCCGCCCTTGGAAAGCTTGTAGCCCTTCATACCCGCCAACCGTTGTTTCACATGCTTTTTGAGTGACTTGATCCTGTAGGGTTCTGACGTCCATTCCCAGACATTGCCAACCATATTGTAAAGCCCGTATCCGTTGGGATCGAACGAACGTGCCGGAGCGGTGGTGGCGTAACCGTCGGCCTGTGTATTTTCATTAGGAAACTTTCCCTGCCAGATGCTGCAAGGAAGGAAGGTGGTGTCGTCGGGTTCCCGATCGCCCCAGGGGAACCGGACATCGCCGCGGCCACCGCGTGCGGCGTGTTCCCATTCGGCTTCCGTCGGCAAGCGCCCGCCTGCCCATTGTGCATAGGCGCGGGCATCGTTCCACGAAATGTGCACGACGGGGTGATCGGTCTTCCAGCTGACCGCTTTCGTGCCCGGGCCGTTTACGTCGCGCCAGTTGGCCCCATCCACCCTGCGCCACCATTCGACACCGGCTACGCCCTGTGTCGGACCAGCGGATTCGGGTACTTGGGCATGAAAGACAAAAGACCAACCAAACTGCTCTGCCTCGGTAACATGGCCCGTTTCATCTATGAACTTCTTGAATTCTGCATTCGTGACCGTGGTCACACCCATGCGGAACGGCGCAATCTTTGTCTTGCGCAGCGGATCCTCTCCGTCATCCGGGATGCAGGGAACAGAGGTTCCCAAGAGGCTGTCACCGGCCGGGATCGGCACCGTTTCGAACAACGGTGCTGCGTCTGACGGAAGATGGCTTTTCAACTTGGACGCGCGCCGCCGGTCGGTAGCCGGCAGGGAGCAGCAACCGGATTTCAAGCCTGAATCAGATGACAAACTTTCAGCCATTGTCGTACACTGTCCCATAGTCTCTTAGCCTGTCGAGGCGGAATTCCATCCTTCACAAGAAAATCCGGGTCGGTGCGACGAATGCTGTCCGCATCGACCCGGATCGATAGCCTGGGAGGGGCTACAGGGGGCGCTATTTTTTCTGGTGCCTTGGATGCTGCGGCGGGGTTACAGGTACATAGGGGAATCGTCCGCGCTGCTTGGTGGCCGTGGTGCTTGGATCAACGCCCCCGCGGACGTAAACCTTCGCCGGATCATAGCGGGGTCCGAAATCCCAGGACGGGAAGCGACCGTGCTTCATCGCATCCTGAACGAAAATCCGTTTATGTTGCGAGGCGCGAATGTCGGCCTCGAGCTTGTCCTCATTCCAGCGGGCATGCAAGGCCTCGTACATCGATTGCATCTCATCCTGATGTTCGGGCAGCCCGGACAGATTGTTCAATTCCAGCGGATCCTGAGCCAGATCAAAGAGCATCGGGGGATCCGTGCGGCTGTGAACCAGCTTCTTGGTGCCCCTCAGCACTATCAGGCCAGGCGCGTACAGGCCCTCGCCGTTGAATTCGATGAATATCTGGTCATCATCGCTGCCCCGTTCAGGTAACCTCAACAGGCTTCGACCATCATAGGGTGCAACAAACCCGTCGAATTTGCCGTCGCTGGCGATATCCGTGAATGTGGGCAACAGGTCGACAAGCGATGCCAGCGCCTCTTCCCGGTGGCCGGCTTTCAGCCCCGGACCTTGAACAATCATGGGCACGCGGACCGAGGCCTCATAGGGGTTGAACTTGAACCACATCCCGCGTTCACCCAGCATTTCACCGTGATCGGAGATGATGAAAATATAGGTGTTCTCCAGCTGGC
>JBFIHV010000236.1:0-4687 GCA_041601595.1 Amylibacter sp.
CGAGGGCTATATCGTCGCCTTCCTCAACCTCGACCGGGTGATCGCGATCATCCGCTACGAGGACGAGCCGAAGCCGATGCTGATGGAGGAGTTCGACCTGACCGACGTGCAGGCCGAAGCCATCCTGAACATGCGGCTGCGGTCCCTGCGCAAGCTGGAAGAGATGGAACTGCGCCGCGAGCGCGACGAGCTGTATATCGAACGCGCCGGACTGGAGGACCTGCTGGCCGACGAGGGTCTGCAGTGGCAGACGATTTCCGACCAGCTGCGCGAGACCCGCAAGGCATTCGGCAAGGACAGCCCCGGCGGCGCGCGCCGCACCGAACTGGCCGATGCGCCGGACATCGAGGACGTGCCGCTGGAAGCCATGATCGAGCGCGAGCCGATCACCGTCGTCTGTTCCGCCATGGGCTGGATCAGGGCGATGAAGGGGCACCTCGACCTGTCGCAGGAACTCAAGTTCAAGGACGGCGACGAGGGACGCTTCATCTTCCACGCCGAGACCACCGACAAGCTGCTGCTGCTGGGCAGCAACGGCCGGTTCTATACGCTTGCCTGTTCCACCCTGCCCGGCGGGCGCGGCATGGGCGAGCCGGTGCGCCTGATGGTCGATCTGCCGAACGAGGCCGAGATGGTCGACCTGTTCATCCACAAGCCGGGGCGCAAGCTGCTGCTTGCGTCCTCCGCCGGCGACGGGTTCGTCGTGCCGGAAGAAGAGGTGCTGGCCCAGACGCGGACCGGCAAGCAGGTGCTGAACGTCAAGCCGGGCGTGAAGGCGCAGGTCTGCCGCCCCGTGGACGGCGACCATGTCGCCTGCGTCGGCGAGAACCGCAAGGTTCTGGTCTTCCCGCTGGACGAACTGCCGGAAATGACGCGCGGCAAGGGCGTGCGCTTGCAGAAATTCAAGGACGGCGGCCTGAGCGACGCGCGGACCTTCACCCTGGCGGATGGCCTGTCCTGGCTGGACCCGGCCGGACGGACCCGCACCGAAACCGATCTGGAGGAATGGATCGGCAAGCGGGCCAGCGCGGGCCGCATGGCGCCAAGGGGCTTTCCAAGAGACAATCGCTTCGGCTAGGGTGAGTCGAACCCGACCAAGGGTTTCAGTATCGTTCGTTTCTCTTGGGGTGCTTTATGTCCGACGCGTCCGGCAATTCCATTGCGGTCGACTATCGCGGCTCACCGACGCCGCTGTTGAAACTGGGGCTGGCGACGACCTTTCTGACGGTCGTCACGCTGGGCATCTATCGTTTCTGGGCGCGGGCGCGGGTCCGGCGCTATTTCTGGTCGGCGCTGGCGCCGGGCGGCGACGGGCTGGAATATACCGGCACGGGACTGGAGAAATTCCTCGGTTTCCTGATCGCGGTCGCCTTTCTGGCGGTCTATCTGGGGCTGGTGCAGCTCGGGCTGTTCTTCGCCGGCCTGTCCCTGTTGTCGGAGGCCGAGACACAGGCGAAGGCGCTGGCGCAGATGGCGGGGCAGTACATCACGCTGCTGGCCGTCCTGCCGCTGATCTTTTACGCGCAATACCGCGGTCGGCGCTATATCCTGTCGCGCACGCGTTGGCGCGGCTTGCGCTTCGGCGTGGACAGGGCGGCCTTCGGTTATGTCTGGCGCGGCATGGCGTATACGGTCCTGTCGATTGCTACGCTGGGCCTGCTGCTGCCGCTGCAGATGTTCCGGCTGGAGAAGTACAAGGTCGACAGGACCTGGTTCGGAACCGGCCGGTTCGAACAGGGCGGACGCTGGTGGACGCTGTATCCGGCGGCGAAGCATGTGGTTATCGGTATTTTGCTGATCGCGCTGCCCGGCGTGATGATGGGCCTGCGGCAGGAACCGGTTGTCTGGGCGATTGTGGTAATGGCGCTGGGCGCGGTCTGGCTGCCGGTCGGCATCGTCTATTACATCGTGCATTCCTTTCGCGTGCTGACCGGACACAAGACGCTGAACGGCGTGATCCGGTTCACCTCTCTGCCGCGCACCGGCAAGGTGATCGGGCTCTACCTGCTGGGCAGCACCGCGGCGAGCCTGATTGCCAGCACCGTGGCGACGCTGCTGCTGGCGATCGCCGCCGGCGTCATAGCGGCGGCTTTCGGCGGCATGAGCACGCCGGACCTCGATGCGATGATCGCTGGCGAATTGCGGATGGACTACGCGACCGGCATGCTGGCCGTGGCGGGAATTGCCCTGTTCTATATCGTGTTCATCGTGCTGTTCTCGGCGCTGTCCATGGTGATGATCCGGCAGCCGCTGCTGGCGCATTACGCCGCCGAAACCACGATCCTGAACACCGAGGGGCTGAAGACCATCACCCAGCGGGCCGGTGACAAGATGGTCGAGGCCGAAGGCTTCTCCGACGCGCTGGATGTTGGCGCGGGGATCTAGGGGGATGATTTGACCGGCACGGAAACAACCTACGCGCCCGCGACGTTCTACGACGGGCGGACCCCGGTCAGCCACGTGGTGTCGCTGGCGGTGTCGGACGACGAGCACCTGTTGCAGATCTCGGGTGCGGGGCTGGAGCCGGAACATTACTGGCCGCTCGACGATATCCGCGAGCACCGCGACCAGGCGCTGCGCGACGGCGCCATGTTCGGCTGCCGAACGGATGGCGTCGCCCGGCTGACCATCCACAAACCAGAGACCGCCGCCGCGATCCGCGCCATGTGCCCGCACCTGTCACAGCGCGACGTCGCGCCGAGGACCTATCGCAAGGTGGCCTTCTGGGGGCTCGGCGCGGTCGCCTCGGTTCTGCTGATCGTGCTGGTGATCATTCCGGCGCTGGCCAACCGGCTGGCGGTCCTGATCCCCGTCGAGCAGGAGGTCGCGCTGGGCCGCTCTGTCATGAACCAGCTGGAAGGCCTGCTCGGCGGCGAGCGGCGCGGCGACCTGACCTGCTCCAGTCCGGCGGGCGATGCGGCGCTGCAAAAGATGGTGGCCCGCCTGGCGGCGCAGGTCGACAGCCCCTATGATCTGCAGGTGCGCGTGCTGGACAACGGCATGACCAACGCTTTCGCGGTTCCCGGCGGGCAGGTCGTGCTGTTCCGCGGACTGATCGGCGATGCGACCTCGCCGGAAATGGTGGCGGGCGTTCTGGCGCATGAAATCGGCCATGTCGTGAACCGCGACCCGACCCGACTGATGCTGCGCGCGGCAGGGTCCGCGGGCATCATGGGGATGTTGCTGGGCGACTTTACCGGCGGGACGGCGATCCTTCTGGTCAGCGAGCAGATGGTCTCGGCCAAGTACCACCAAGGCGCGGAAGAGGACGCCGACAGCTTTGCGCACGCGATCCTGGCCGACGCCGGTCTGCCGTCCGCCGCGCTGGGCGAGTTTTTCGGTCAGGTGCGCGAGAAATACGGCGACGTCGAAGGCTTCCTGTCGCATCTGGTCAGCCATCCCGATCTGGCCGGGCGGGCACAGCGGGCGGAGGCGGCCGACGTGACTGCCGGCGATTACACTCCGGTCCTGAGCGACGCCGAATGGCAGGCGCTGCGCGGTATCTGCGGCGACACAGAGGTGGAGTCGAATTAGTTCCGGTCGTCGCGCCGGTCCGGCGGCATCGGTCCCGCTGCTGCGTGCGGGACGCCGATATGGTATGCTGGTTTTTTGATAACCGAGGGAACGGGGCCAATGGCCAAAGTCGCCGTAAGCGCACGGATCACCGGTCGGGTGCAGGGCGTGGCATTCCGCGCCTGGACGCGGGGCGAAGCCGAACGGCTCGGCCTGTCGGGATGGGTCCGAAATGAACCCGACGGCTCGGTGCGCGCCCTGATCATGGGGCCCGCCGGGGCTGTCGATGCGATGCTGGACGCCTTGAAACAGGGCCCGCCCGCCGCCCGCGTGTCCGGCGTCGAGACCGAGACGGTCGAGCCTGGACCCGACATGGCGGGCTTTCGGATCACGGGTTAGGGCGGGTGCGTGTGGCAAACATGTCTTCGCGGGCCGGGGCTGTGATTCGGCCTTGCAACAGCCCTGAGCACTTTGCGCTTCCGACGCTCAGACCCGCTCCACCTTCAAATGCACGCCGCCCTGCGGGCGCAGGGTCAGCAGCATCACCGGTTTCGGGTCCTTGCCGGGGATACGGGTGAAGCGGAAGCGCGAGATCAGGGTGGACAGGATGATCTGCGCCTCGGTCATGGCGAAGCTGGCGCCGATGCAGACGCGCGGGCCGTCGCCGAAGGGCAGATAGGAAAAGCGGTCGTATGTCGCGCCCTTGGCGAAGCGGTCCGGATCGAAGCGGTCGGGGTCGGGCCAGAGCGCGTGGTTCCGGTGCAGCGCGTAGAAGGGCATCATCACGGTGTCGCCGGGGCGGATTTCGCGGCCCGCGAGCGTGTCATGCGCCTGCGCCGTGCGCGACACGATGGCGGCGGGGGGATAGAGGCGCAGCGTTTCCTTGATCACCTGTTCGGTGTAGGGCAGATTCGGGCAATCCTTCGCTGTCGCGGTGCGGCCCTGCAGGACGGATTGCGCCTCGGCGCGCAGCTTGTCCTGCACGGACGGGTCGAAGGCGCAGAGGTACAGCGCCCAGCTGAGCGTCAGCGCAGTGGTCTCGTGCCCCGCGACGATGAAGGTCAGCAGGTTGTCGCGCAACTCGTCCGTGTTCATCCGCTTTCTGGTTTCGGGGTCCTCGCCCGCCAGCAGCAGGTCGAGCAGGTCGGGAATATCCTTGGTTCCCTTCGCCTCC
>JBFIHV010000237.1:0-4682 GCA_041601595.1 Amylibacter sp.
CAGCACGGCCATTTCTTCTTCCTTCAGCGCCACTTTCAAGTGCCCGGGCGTTTCGAGGTCGCAATCGTGGCCCACCAGTTCGGGAAGCTGCTGCCAGATGCGGTGTGACTTGATCGCCAAGGGCAACTCAAATTCGTGCCGCGCGTGGCGGCGGACGCCTCCGAAGTTGACGCCACTCGCATTGCTGCCCACGGTGTCTCTTTCCAGAACCGTCACCGAAAAGCCCTGGCGTGCAAGAAAGTAAGCCGTCGTGCAGCCGACAATTCCGCCTCCGATAATGCACACATGGGATTTCTTTGAAAGCGAAGGAGAGAAAACCGTGCTGTTCATCAGTTCTCCGTCCCTTCCAGAACCGGTCCGGGCAGGGGTTTCACAGGCGCCTGACCGCGAACGGCCCCGACGGCCTCTACGGACTGTCCCGTCGCCGCGGCGAGGAGCCCCGCAGCGATCCCGCCGCAGAGGCGGGATTGGCAACGTCCCATTCCGCAGCGCGTGAACGCCTTCAGCCTGTTGACGCCCACAGGGTTCCAGTTCGTGATCGCGTCCCGCAGATCTCCCGCGCTGACGCCCTCGCATCGGCAAACAATGGTATCGTCAGGCAGGCCGGCAATCCTCGTGTGCGGGAAAGGGAATACGCGTTCCATCGCGCTCCGGAAGGTATCCTGCCGCTGCAAGGCATGCCGGAGCTTGCCGCGCCTGCGACCGGTTTGTTCTGACGCCTCGTGGCCGAAGTCACTCAGCAGGGCCATCGCTGCAAGCTCGCCTGCCGTTTCTGCCGCATGTGCCCCCCGGATATTGGCCATATCCCCGGCCAGATATATGCCACGCACCGAGCTGCGGCCTTCAGGGTCGACAACGGCGAGCCATCCGCCATATCCGGCATCGAACGCGATCTGGCAACCGAGCAGGTCCGCGAGTTGCCTCTCTGGTTTGAGGCCATGGCCGATGGCGACAGCATCGCCGAGTGCGGATCCGCCACCGCGCTTTCCGGACCAGTGAACGACAAGGCCGAGGTCCGTGGTTTCGATGCGCTCTGCATGACCGCCCTCGAAAACGGGGACGCCGCGGCGACGCAGATCCGCCGCCATGTAACTTCCGCGAAGCATCACGCGCGGCCGCGAAAGCATGGCGGGCACAGCACGAAGCTTGGCGCTGAATGTCGCGGAATCTATGATCGCGGCAGGCGTTCCACCAGCCTTAGCATACTGCCACGCCACGAGGTAAAGTAACGGTCCGGATCCGGCGAAAACCGGCTGCCGGCCGATAAGTTGCGCCTGCGCCTTGAGCATGACTTGCGCTCCGCCAAGCGACCAGACGCCGGGTTCCGTCCAGCCGGGAACCGGCAGGACGCGGTCCATCGCGCCGGTGGCGAGCACCACCGCGGCGACATCGAGAGTCTCGTCCGTTCCTGCCCGGTTTCGCAAGGACAGCCGGAAGCCGCCTTCGGGCCGGACCTCGGCGTTCCAAACGAGGGTTTCGGGACGATAGTCAATTCCGCCTTCCAGTTCGGCAAACATCTCCGCCAGCGCCGCTGCACGTTTCCAATCCTGACCGTAGAGTTCCCTTGGGCTCTGGAGGTTCTTCAGGGCGTGCGGGGGGCGGCGATAGATCTGGCCTCCTGGTTCGGGCGCTTCGTTGATCAGTGTCGGCACCAGTCCGGCATCGGCAAGAGCCTGCGCTGCACGCAAGCCTGCCGGACCCGCGCCGACCACCGCCACCCGAAACCGTGGCCTCTTATTGCTTGCCATATTCAAGACCTGTGACAACTTCCATTCCCTTTTCAATCAGTGTCGAGCAGGCCTGGACCCTTTGACCATCCGCGAGGTTGACCCAGCAATCCTGACAGGCGCCCATCGCGCAAAACCCGGCCCTCAGGCGTGATCCGGTTCCGAACTCGGCCTTTCTGACGGCGCCGCCCTCTCTCAGAAGCAGGGTCAGGATCGTGTCGCCGTCCCGGGCGACCACGGGTCGCTTGTCGACCAGCACCTCGATCGCGGACGCCGGCGCCGCGGACCGGACCGGATAGCAGGATGGCTTGAAGGACATGCTCTATTCTTTCCGAACCATTAATCGCGCCAGATAGTGTGGCTTTGCTCGCGCATGAACTGCTGAACATAGTAGGGTCCGAGGCCGCCTTTGGACGAAACGCCCGAGCCCTTCCAGCCACAGAATGTCTGGATGCCCGGCCATGCGCCGGTGGTGGCGCCGCTGGCGCGGTTTGCATACAAGGCCCCGGCCTCTGCGCGGTCGAGGAACAGTTGCAACTCCGCGTCGTCGGTCGCATAGACACCGGCCGTCAGCCCGTATTGAACCGCATTTCCGTCAGCTATCGCTGTTGCCAGGTCGTCATATTTCTGAAGTGTCAGGAATGGCAGGAACAGTTCGTCCACGTTCAGCCTGTGGTCGGCAGGCAGGTCTGCAACGATTGTCGGCTCGACATAACAGCCATGGTCGTAAATGCCGCCGGTCAATTGCGAACCGCCGTGCAGGATGCGACCGGCTTGCTTTGCCTCGTCGCATGCCGCGGCAAAACGCTCCAGCGCCGCCTTGTTGATCACGGGACCCATGAAGACGTCCCGATCTTCGGGATCCCCGATGCGTATGGCCGCGGCGCGCGAAATCAGTTTTTCGACGAAATCATCGTAGATCTCGGCAGCGACGTAGACCTTGGAACCAGCCGAGCATTTCTGCCCCTGAAGCCCGAAGGCAGAGCGCGCCATGCCCTCGACGGCCACGTCCAGATCGGCGCTGCGGGTGACGTAAGTCGGGTTCTTGCCACCCATTTCGGCGATAACCGGGCGATTGAAGCGTCCTTCCGCCACGTTTCGCAGGATATCCATGCCGACACGGTAGCTGCCGGTGAAAACGATACCATCTACGTCAGGGTGTCCGGTCAGGGCCTGCCCGGCCTCCGCGCCGCCGGTGACCATGTTCAGCACGCCCGGCGACAGACCTGCGGCCAGAGCCGCTTCGATCATCAGTGTTCCGGTGATACCGGCGGAGTCGCTTGGTTTGTAGACAACGGTATTTCCCGCCAGCAAGGCTGCCGATGTCATGTTGACGGACAGAGCCAAAGGAAAATTGAAGGGCGCGATTACGGCAAATACGCCAAACGGGCGGAGCCTGTCGCTGGTTTCCTCGTTATCGAAGACGCGTTCCATCGACCGGATGAAGCCGTTGTTGGCCTCCATCTGGTCACAGTAGTAACGCGCAAGGTCCACGGCTTCTTCCGCTTCGCCGATCGCCTCCATGCGGGATTTTCCGACTTCCAGCAAACAGGCGACCCCGATCTGATATTTCCTTGCGTCGAGCTCGTCGGCAAACCGGCGAACCGCCTTGACCCTATCTTGCCAGGAAAGTCCCGCCCACGCGGGATGAGCCGTGCGCGCGGCCTGCACGGCCTGCGCGACGATCTCTTTGTCTGCCGCGCCGAAGCGGCCGATAATCCGTCGATTGTCGATCGGTGACGCAACTTCGTAGGGCTTTCCTCCGGAATGCGCTTTCCCACCGATTACATGGGGCCAGTCCCGTCCCGTCAGGGACGCGCGGGTTTCCGGGATCATTTTATCCAGCAGCGCGTGCACACCGCTGAAGTCGGCGTGAATATTCGAATATGTGACACGTGGCAGTTTCATGGTCATTGGAAGATTCCCCCTTGGTTCTGTTTCTTGGCGCTGGCGGCAACGGTTTTTTCGGAGTCGAACCCGTAATCACGCAGGGCCGCGTCGGGCGTTATCATACCGGCTTCGATGTCAGCGAGGATGCGGTCGGGCGTTCTTTCCGTTGGGTCTCCATAGCCGCCGCCGCCGGGGCTGATGTGGGTGACCGTATCGCCCTGATCGAGAAATTCGACATCTCCGATGGCGTATTCGAGGCGGCGCTCTTTATCTGTGCCCCGGTTGATAATCCAGCCGCCGCCGTCGCCCGGCAACCCGCCCATCGTCCCTTGCGGGGTGATTACGGATTTCTGCGAAGTGTGGTGGAAGAGAGGCTTTTTCCCGAGCACCTTGTATTCAAGCACTTGGCCAGCGCCCCCACGCCAGCGTCCGGCTCCGCCCGAGTCGGTTGCGAACTCACGGCGGAGATAGAGCACCGGAGCTTCGATTTCCGTGGCTTCGATCGGCGGTATCGGGCAATTCGTGACGTGACATGACATCACGTCGATCCCGTCGTTCCTTGATGTCGCGCCGATTCCGCCGGGGACGACCTCGGACGCCACACCGATTTCTCCGGTATCGAGATTGGGCGCGACCGTCGAATTGTACAGGCAACCGCAACTGTCAGCCATTGCGCGGTCGGGGGCGGCCTGTGCTATGGCACCCATGACCAGATCGACGATCGAGTGACATACGATCATTCGCTGGAAACACGCGGCCGGCAGTTGCGCATTCACAAGGGAACCCTTTGGCGCAATGATTGTCACGGGCGCTTTGCAACCTTCGGTATTGGCGATTTCCGGGTTGGTGATGCACTTCATGACATAATATGTCGCCGCCATTGTCGCCGACAGCGGCGCGTTGATCGGCCCCTCGACCTGGGGATCAGTGCCAGTGAAGTCGAAAGTCACTTCGTCGCCGGCCACGGTCATTTCAAGTTTGAGTTTGAAAGGTCCGCCCTTGGCGCCATCGTCGAGAATTGTTTCCTCGTGCCGGTATGTGCCGTCCGGGATGGCGGCGATCTCG
>JBFIHV010000238.1:0-4682 GCA_041601595.1 Amylibacter sp.
GTCCGGATTGCCGTCTGGGCCGCCAAGAGGTCAATCGAAATTACGAGAGATGTTATGTTATTCCAGAGCGCCCTGGAGTTCTGATTGGGTGTGAATATGGCATTTAAGCTACCGGCACTTACCGCCGGCGCAGTGACGCCGTATCTTAAATGGGAATAAGCGAGCGTATTGTCCGCCTGACCCGAAAAAATGCCGGAGCTTAATGAAGATGGCTCCACTGCGAAATTCGAAAACGGCGCGGTGTTGAACGATCGCGTCTCTATCTGGTTCCGCTTGAGCGATGAACTGGCATCTTTCACGGACAGCGGATTGAAGGACCCTCTCACAAGGTTCTGCTCACTGACCGGACCCAATTCTACGGAAACCTTGTCGTTGTTGATGTCCCAGTCCCAGATGAGAAGATCAAATTCATTCATCGCACCGTCACAGGACAAAACCGGGGATTGCGCGGTCGGACCGGTTTGATAAGTGGCTTTGATGTAGTTGTTGTCGATCCCGTGATCTGTAGCCAGCCTGTTCATAGAAAAGCATTTTTTACAATTAAATATCATATCGAACTCCAGGTGGTTGGAGTTCACCCAACCAGCCAAAGCCAAATCGCTCGGTTTGAATTCGACTGCGCATTCCAGATTGGCAGCATAAAGCCCCGACGCCCGGACGCCCGTTACCCGCGTGCCCGCAGTCGCGTCCAGCGAGAGCATAACGCCGTTTACCAGAGAATTGAACGTATCTTTGTAACCAATACAGGTCACGTTTCGAATGCGTGGATAGGTGGCAATGCTGCTGTCGGAATTTTGATTGATCAGCATAAGCGGGCCCTGCCAGGTCGGTCGGCCAGCTGCATCCCAGTTCAGGTTTTCGATCGCACCATACTTGGCCAGAGTGAATCCGGCATCGTCCGACAAAGGCACCATTTTGTTATATCCGAAGTCCAGATGAACATTTTCCTTCAGCTGAACATTACCGGAAATAGCGTAAGAGCCCACCGACTGCGCGGCACGCAATGACTTGACACCATTGGAGAAACACCAATCGACGGCTGCCTTGATCCTTGCTGCGTCGTTTGAGACACCGTCTTTGACGGTGCCCCATTGCTCCAGACGATGTCCTTCCGGAAACAAGGCTTTCGCCTGGAGGCCGCTGCCAACCAGATCTATGAAGGCGCCGCCATCGGCCACGCCGGTCGCAGCTGCAACAATCTCAAAGACATTGCCACCGCCGTCATTATTTTGATAATAGCCCCGGACTTCGACACGATCGCCGGTCGTCAGGTTCGGCTCTGCCGCCATTTGCGAAACAGCGTTAAATCGAAACCCAATCTGGTCCGACTTGACCTTGTCGGAGGAACTCATCAATCCGTTTGCAAGATCACTTGCCAAGGGCAACAGGGCTACGACGTCCGATGCGGACAAGTCCACCGGCGCACCGGCGACTCCAGCTTTGTTGCCCTTCAGGCTCTTCGCAGCCATATTGGCAAGTTTCTCGTTGGTCACGGCAGAATTGGCCAATTCGACATTCGTGACAGAACCGGCCGCGAGGGCACCCGCCACAGGGGTTAATCCATCGAAGGCCAGCGCAGCGCCGCTGGTGCCGGTCAATGTAATATTCTGGGCGGTCTTGTTTTCGTACTGTCGACCGTCGGACGAAATAACGCCTTGGCTCGGGAAAATTACTTCACCTATTTGCGCGGTAATGGCATTGATGCTCTGCTGTGCGGCCTCCGCCGCTTCCCGTGCCACCGTGTCGATACTGGTCGTGCTTGTTCCACCGACACCCACCAGGATCCGAGGTGGAAAGCTGGACTGCAGGAATCTTGGTTTGAAAATATCGTACATATCTGCTCCTCAGGCTTCGATGAAATGAATTGTCTGACCCGGGCGCACAGTGATCGCGTTGGTTCCCGCGCTTATGAGCTTGTGGTTCACGGTGGCCACGGTCGTCGTATCGCCGGGTTGTCGCACGGTGTACCGCACGTCCATATTGGTCTCGACGATGGCGTAAACAGAAGAGGACGGGGCGCCTTGAGTGGTGGCCGGTGTCGTAATGACTTCGGCCTCGTCGCCCTGAATGAGCGACGGCTCATTCACGACAGGGGTCGGCCACCCCCTCTGATCTTTTGAAAACGCATCGTGGTACCAAATTTTTACTGTTGCCATAATATTTCTCCATAAAAAAACCCTGCAAGAGCAGGGTTCAGTTAAAATTATAACGATCAACTAAGCGATCATCGCTATTCCAGCAGTTGATCCATCGATTGCGACGGCTGCGAGCATCCGGCCTCACCGACAATCTTGGCAGGCACGCCTGCGACAGTCTTCATGGGAGGTATGTCTTTCAGAACCACCGAACCAGCAGCAATACGGGTGCAATATCCGATCCGGATATTTCCGAGGACCTTGGCTCCTGCCCCGATCAGCACGCCATTTTCTATTTTCGGATGCCGGTCGCCATCGGCCTTTCCTGTCCCGCCCAAAGTTACGGAATGCAGCATCGACACGTTGTCGCCAACGACCGCCGTTTCTCCGATAACAATCGAATGAGCGTGGTCAATCATGATGCCCTTGCCAATTACTGCCCCGGGGTGGATGTCGACGCCGAAAACCTCTGAAACACGCATTTGCACAAAATACGCCAGTTCCTTGCGCCCCTGCATCCAAAGCCAGTGCGCTATCCTATAGGCTTGAACTGCTTGATATCCTTTGAAAAACAACAACGGTTGAATATAGGTATGGCAGGCGGGGTCGCGATCTTTGACGGCGACAAGATCTGCCCGGGCAGCCACTCCCAACCACGGGTCTGCACCCAGAGCCTTATCCGCAATTTCCCTAAGTATCTGCGCTGGCATCTCATCTGAGCTCAGCTTCAAAGAGAACCTGTAGGCAAGTGTCTTTTCAAGCGTGTCGTGGTGCAAAACGCTCGAGTGAACCATGCTGCCCATCAGGGGCTCACGCTCGACTACACTCTTACCCTCGGATACCAGCATGTTCCATACCGGGTCCAGTTCCGCCAGTTTCGTTGATTTCTCTGCCATTTGGTCACCCATCATGTTTGGGATATCTATATAGTGCAACCTATGGGCAATTGACACCTTAAAACGAAACCGAGCGATCAAATCCATGTTTTCCGACAGTCAGCGCGAGAGCCGCCGTATAAGGCCCGAAGCGCGAACATCAGAGCTCAGGACCGGCCCTGCGGGATACCCGCGCATCGAACACGATCCCGCACTAACACTCCGTTTTTCTTGCTCCAATACCAGGTAACGCGATTTCATTTCCGCCCTGCAATCGTTGCGACAACTTCCATTTTCCAATGGCGTCGAAAACTTCCCGCATGCATTCCACAACGTCTGCATCACCGAACCGATCAATGTTCTCCCGCGGCAATCCGGAGCACGCAGAAACGAGAGATCCATCGCCAAGCCCTGGGCACCACCTGCCATTTCGTTTTCGAAATTTGTCCGCGCAGTGCGCCTTTTCCATCAGCTTGGCAAGCAAACTGCCACGCATCTCGGGTTCGACGCGCCGGATCACGGAAGCTGCGGTAACAATGTCTCCATAAAGGATGCGCCGCATCAGATTGCATTTGGCGGGGTCAAGGCGACATAATGAATTCGCAACCTTATCGTGCCCGAAACGAATTCGCCGCCCGTGGCCGTCAACAACAGCGGGGTGTCCGAATAATAGGTTTGCGGTTGTCCCGACATGCCCAAAGCATATGAATTGAAAGCCATGCCATAGCTGTCGCCATAACGGTTATCCGACCCTGAAACGCCGATCTTCCAGCTTGTGGCGGCGTTTGCGCTAATGGCGTCGACGACACGGCCAGAAACGCCGAATACAGAAGCATGGCTCGGGATCGGAACGAGCGTCTGGTTTGTACTTCCCGCCGTGACGACATGGTCGAACTCGAGGGTGCGCACCTGTGTGCCGCCCTCTCCGACCGGGTCACCGAAACTTCCCAATGCGACCCAGTTCGATCCGTCGAAGCGAAAAGAGCTCGCCTCATCCTCGATCCAGGCTTGCCATCCGATTTTGGCATCCAGAAATATCCAGCCGCCATTTGACAAAATGGCGATACGGTCGCCCTGCCCGGCCCAATCTCCGGTACCACTGGATGCAACAAAATAAGCCTCCCCATCTTTCGGCGACGACGGAGGCACACTGAGGCTCCGCGAAACAAACCGCAACTGCGCCAGAGCGTCCAGCTTGGCAATGGCCTCGTTCACAGTCACATGTTTCTGAGCCTGTGAAGCCTGAAGCAAAGGTAAATCGAATTGGTAAGTATTAGACATTACATATAATCCTGTTGAAAAGGCCGGGGCCGAATTTTTGGGATATCTGGGCGACCTGGACTTCAATGGCTCCGGTCACACCATCCGCAGTTTGATCTGACAAGGTATAAACCCAGCTCGGGGTGTTCACTTCCACCTCTCGCAGGACATTTGCGCCGTCGGTCACTTGGACTAGATAACGCTCGCTTACCTCGCCCAGCGGCGTTTCATAGACGCTCCAGCTATCTCCGTTGGTTCTGCTACGTCTTATCCAGGCAAAGGACAGGTCGTTGCCGGCTTCCCGCCGCCATGACAGATGCACCGGCGAATAAGGGCGCTGCCCAACCCCCCTGAAAACCTGGACAGAAGAAGCGAAACTGTTATCCGAGACAGCCCGGTCCGATGGCCCGAC
>JBFIHV010000239.1:0-4672 GCA_041601595.1 Amylibacter sp.
AGGCATGTTCGATCCCGTGCATTTGCAGCACTTTTACAAAGGCTTCTTCAGTCGTCATTTTCATTTTGGCAATCCTTGATGCATGAGTCGGGTTTGGCCTTAAATCGCCCGAATGCACGGCCAGTATTAGGGCCAAATGGTGGCATATCTAGGTCCAGTGCCGTCCCGGGACCGTCGCGCGCCTCTTTGCGTCCGCCGTAGCATGATGCAGGCGCCGGCAATTGCGGTCAACGGGAAGTTTGTCCGGCACCCCCGCGCACCCGCGCAAGGGCCCTGTCAGGAACCCAGATGCCGCGCCACGCGCGCCACGCCTTCGGCGATACGCTCCGACGGGATCGAGGAATAGGCCATGCGAAAATAGTTTCTCGGCCCGTCGGGGCTTGCGAAAAACACTTCGCCCGGTTCGATCAGCACGCCCTCTTCGCGCAGGTCGACGGCCAGTTGGGTTGCGTCCAGATCCTTCGGACCCTCGACCCAGAAGGCCGCCCCGCCGAACTCGGACGCGCCCAGAGAGTTGATCCGCGCCTTGCCCAGCGCCTCGACCATGACGCCGCGCCGCTTCCGGAAAGCCTGCCGCAACCGCTGGACATGGGCATTGTAATGACCCAGCGCCAGAAAATGCGCCGTCGTTCGCTGCGTCGATCCGGGCGGATGCCGCATCACCAGCCTGCGCAGGCAGCGCGCCTCTTCGATGAACCGCGCCGAGGCCGCCAGATAGCCCAGCCGCAGCCCCGGAAACAACGACTTCGAAAAACTGCCGACATGGATCACGCGCCCGCTGGTGGCCTCGCTCATCAGCGCCGGCTTGGTCGGGCGCAGGAAGCTCATCTCGAAGTCATAGTCGTCTTCGAGGATCAGGAAATCGCGCTCTTCGGCCAGTTGCAGCAGCCGGCGGCGGCGCGCCATCGGCAGGGTGGCGCCGGTGGGCGCCTGATGGCTGGGCGAGACGCAGACCAGATCGATGCCTTCGGGGATCAGGTCCGGCGGCAGGCCCTCGCCGTCCACCGGCACCGGCACGATCCGGCATCCGGCCATCTTCAGCGCCTCGCGCAGGTCGGGGTATCCCGGGTCCTCTATCGCGACGCGCAGTCCCGGACGCGCCGCCGCCAGCAACTGGATCGCCAGCCACAACCCGTTCTGCGCGCCCAGCGTCACCAGCACCTGGTCGGGCCGGACCACGATGCCGCGCGACGGCAGGCTGTGCGAGCAGATGTAATCGGTCAGCCGGCCATCGTCGGAGGTGCGGAAATCGCCGGCCACCTGATCGAACTCCCGCTTGCCCCAGGCGCGCCGCGCGCAGTCGCGCCAGACGTCGTGCGGAAACAGGTCGGAATCCAGCTCGCCATAGATGAACGGATAGGGATAGGCGCGCCAGTCGTTCGGCTTGTGCATCAGCCGCATCGTTCCGACACGGGTCTTGATCCATTTGTCCCAGTCGACGGTTTCGTCCTTGCTGGCGGGAACATTCCTGCCCGACGCCATCAGCCCCGGCGCATCGGGCGCCACGAAATAGCCGCTGCGCGGCGCGGCGTTCAGATAGCCGTCGGCGACAAGGTCCTGATAGACCAGCGAAGCGGTGATCCGCGCGATGCCCAGATGGTCGGCCAGCCGGCGGCTGGACGGCAGCCGCTGCCCCGGCGTGAACCGGCGCGACAGGATCGCCTCGGCGATTTTCTCGCGCAATTGCGCCTGCAAGCCGATACCGGACTGGCGGTCGAGGAAAAACTGGTCTACGGAAATTCTCATCCTTGCAATCTAGGCCAGTCCGGTGCTATGCGCAACTGGACTTATGGAACAACGCAATTGGGGTTAATGCTATCCCTGCGGAACAGTCTATTTTGTGGTAGGATGCACTGGTCAGCCAGTGGAATTGCGACCATTTTTTACATCGGAGACGGACATGGAGTATCGCGGCAATTCGTTAGAACAGTTTTGGATGCCTTTCACGCAGAACCGTGATTTCAAGGCCAGCCCCAGATTGGTGAACCGCGCCAGCGGCGTCTACCTCTATGACCAGAACGACGGCAAGATCATCGACGGCTCTTCCGGCCTGTTCTGTTCGCCCGCCGGCCACTGCCACCCCAAGATCATCGAGGCGGTGCACGAGCAGATGAAGCGCATGACCTATGTCTCGCCCTTCGGCACCGGCCACAACGGCAGCTTCGCGCTGGCCGAGCGCGTGTCGCGCCTGACGCCCGAAGGCATCAACCACGTGTTCTTCGTCAACTCCGGTTCCGAGGCGGTGGACACCGCGCTGAAGATCGTCATGGCCTACAACAGCGCCCGCGGCCAGTCGCAGCGCAACCGTTTCGTCAGCCGCGAGCGCGCCTATCACGGCGTGAACATCGGCGGCGTGTCGCTGTCCGGTCTGGTGAAAAACCGCGACACTTTCCCGATCGTCATGCCGAACGTGGTGATGATGCGCCACACCTGGACCGGTCAGGACATCAAGAAGCCCGGCCAGCCGACGCATGGCGCGGAACTGGCCGACGACCTGCAGCGCATCTGCGACACCTACAACGGCAACACCATCGCCGCCGTCTTCGTGGAACCCGTTGCGGGCTCCACCGGCGTATTGGTTCCGCCGGTCGGCTATCTGGAGCGCCTGCGCGAGATCTGCGACAAATACGGCATCCTGCTGGTCTTCGACGAGGTCATCACCGGCTTCGGGCGCATGGGCGAGAACTTCGCCGCCCAGACCTTCAACGTCATGCCCGACATCATGACCATGGCCAAGGCGCTGACCAACGGCTCGATCCCGATGGGCGCGGTCGCGGTCAAGGACGAGATCTACGACACCGTCGTCAACAACGCCCCCGAAGGCGCGATCGAGTTCTTCCACGGCTACACCTATTCCGGCCACCCCGCCGCCACCGCCGCCGGTCTGGCGACGATGCAGATCTTCGAGGAAGAGGGCCTGTTCCAGCGCTCGAAAGAGCTCGCGCCCTATTTCAAGGACGCGATCCATTCGCTGGGCGATCACGAACTGGTCAAGGACATCCGCTCCGTCGGCCTGATCGCCGGCGTCGAGGTTCACCCCTCGACCGCACCCGGCGTGCGCGGCGTGCAGATGCAGAAGGACATGTTCTGGAACGGCCTGCATGTGAAGTTCACCGGCGACAACGGCATCGTGGCGCCGCAGTTCGTGGCCGAGCGCAAGCATGTCGACGAGATGATCGACAAGTTCCGCAAGACGCTCGACGACCAGTTGAACAAGGCATCGGTCGCAGCGGAGTAGGCTCTCGGGCCGACTGAACACTGGATTGCCCGGCCAAATCAATGGCCGGGCAATTTTGGAATGGCCGCTATGCGGACGGACTTGTCGTTCACTGCAGGCTCTCTCTGTAAACTGAAGTTTCGAGGCTAACTGATGAGTCTACTCCGCGAAATACAAGCATCTCTGATGCAAGAAAACAGCGATATTGGTCCGGTACTTTTAAAGCTTCGCTTTCTGGCATCACGGCTTGGCAGCGACTTTTTGGAAGAATGGGTGAAGCACGAGGGTGAGGGTTACCCAAAAGACGTTGAGGTTCCCGATTATCGAAAGCTCTCAATTAGTTACAAAGCCAATTTTTCTGGTGCATTTGGGACTGGAATACAAAATGCGCCAATTCCGCCCGTGTTGATTAAACAATTCTGCGGCGAGCAGTGGGTGGATTATGAAATGAGACAAAGCGTTGCCGCCATAGATGATCTGTTGGGTGGTGACGGCGGCACGCTGGAACTCGATGCATCAAATCTGATATTGCTGCTCCAAGGCAAAATTTATGAAAATATGGCATGTAACAGCGTAACGGGATCGCTTTCCAAAGCCGCGCTAGTTGAGTTGCAGTACGCGGTTCGATCCAAAATATTGGAACTTACTATTGAACTCGAAAAAAGCATCCCAGCGGCAATCGATGTTGTGATTGGAGCCACGAAGCACCTTTCAGCCGCCGATACGCAGGCGGTTACCCAGATTACCCAGCAAGTATTTCATGGAGACTATACGGCAATCACGAATTCTGGGGATAACGCTTCCATCACTTTGAACGTACTTGCAGGCGACAGCGGGACGGTGATTGCGGCTCTAAAAGATGCAGGTATCAAAGAAACCGATGCCACGGAATTTGCGAAGATACTAGATTCTGAAGAACCTGATGGCAAAGACGGACCTTGGGGGCCAAAAGCACGTACCTGGCTAGGAAACAACCTGTCCAAAGCCGCGAGCGGAGTTTGGAAAGCAGGACTGACTGCTGCTACGAAGGTGCTTACTGAGGCGGCAATGAAATATTACGGACTCAAGTGAGGCACGATGAAGGTGTGCTTCAGGCTTCGAATTAATCGCGACTGATGCTGCGCCTGCGAAATCGAGTCATGAAAATTCTGGTAAGTTTGGGCTCAACACCGACCTCTGCTTCAATATACAGCAAGTCTGAATGACCGAGCCCGCGCATTCACGCGCGGGCTCTTCTGTGGCACTGGATTATTTTCCGGCGGATATCACCAATCCCGCTATTCCGCGCTCTCGATCAGCGCCCAGAGCATATTTGCCCGCGCGCCCGACCGGCAATAGCCGAGGCAGGGTTTGGACAGGTCCGGCCACAGGCTGGCGAGCTTTTCCGCGTGCTCTTCCGATGGCGGGCCGGCCACCGGGACATAGACCATCTCGAGCCCGCTGGCCTCCGCCGCC
>JBFIHV010000240.1:0-4649 GCA_041601595.1 Amylibacter sp.
GACGTTGAGCTCCCGCAGGCGCTCCATTTCCTCTTGCTTTTCGACGGCCTCGGCCACAACCATCATGTCGAAATGCGCGGCAATATCGACCAGGACCCGGGTCAGCGCCTGGTTGTCGCGGTCGCTGTGGATGTCCCGGATGAACTGACCGTCGATCTTGATGATATCGAACCTGACCTCCTTGAGGATGCGGAACGACGTGTAGCCGGCGCCGAAGTCATCCAGCGCGAAGGACACGCCCTGCGCTCGCGCCGCGTTCACATCCTGCGCGAACTGCGCCATGTCCGAGACCTCGGAGGTTTCGGTGACCTCGACGATCAGCCGTTCGGCCAGCGTCGGGTCGTCCTCCAGCCCGTAACGCAGGGTCGCCTGCCACAGCGGGTCCACCACGCTCAGCGGCGAGGCGTTGATCGACAGGCGCAGCCACGGCTGTCCGGCGAGTTCGGCCAGCCCCGCCTGCAGGGCGCAGCAGTCGACCATCCGGCCAAGCGAATTGCGTTCGATCCTGTCGATGAACTCCGCCGCCGGAATGATCTTACCGGTGTCGTCCGGCACGCGGATCAGCCCCTCGTAAAAGGCGATCTGCGAGGGATTCTTGCTCTGGACCACGGGCTGGTAGGCCAGCGTGATCGTGTTTCTGACGATCGCGCGGCGCACCAGATCGGTGACGTCCGGCTCTGCCGGCAACTGGGCGACCTCGGCGGCGAGATCCTGTTTCTTCTGGGTCATTACGGCTTTGAGACTTGGCACGGGAACACCTATCCGGCTGGGGTTGTTTGACGTAACATCGCGCCGAATCCCCTAATATGGGGTTAAAGGTTCCTATTTTGTTCCAGTTTGCCTAAAATCCGAACCATTATCGACATGCCGGAGGAAGCCATGACAGACCGATGCCCCTGGTGCGGGACCGAAGATATCTATGTCCGTTACCACGACGAGGAGTGGGGCGTGCCGGAATACGACGCCCGTGCGCTGTGGGAAAAGCTGGTGCTGGACGGGTTCCAGGCCGGGCTGAGCTGGATCACGATCCTGAAAAAGCGCGAGGCGTTCCGCGCGGGTTTTGCGGATTTCGATCCTCAAGTGGTTGCGAACTATGGCGAATCCGATATCCAGCGCCTGTTGCAGGACGCAGGCATCATCCGCCACCGCGGCAAGATCGAGGCGGCGATCAAGGGCGCGCGGCTGTGGCAGGAGATCGAGGCGCGCGAGGGTTTTTCGGACTATATCTGGAAGTATGTGGACGGCGTTCCGATCCAGAACCGGCGTCTGGACATGTCCGAAATTCCGCCCGCGACCGAGCTGTCGACGCGGCTGTCGAAGGACCTGAAAAAGGCCGGATTCAATTTTTGCGGTCCGGTGATCACCTACGCCTTCATGCAGGCGACCGGCATGGTGAATGACCATCTGGTGACCTGCCCGCGCCACGCGGAAGTGCAGCGCGCGGCGGGGTAAGGTTTGAGTCGAGGCCGAAAAACCGGCGTATGAAAAGCGTATGATTCGTGTGCACAGGGCGTATGACACGGGTGTGGCGGGCCAAAGGTTAACGCCGGCCGCCATGCCATCCCTCCGCCCGGCGGCGATTACATGTTCAGGAACAGGATCGACCCGTTGAGCGCCGACGCGAACGCGACCCAGGCCGCATAGGGCAGGAACAGCAGCGCCGGGACCCGGTCGCGCGCCCAGACACTGCGAATGAAAAGAAGAATCGTCGCCAGCAACATCAGGATCACAGCGAAGGCCCAGTCGATGCGATGCGCCGCGAAGAACAGCGGCGACCACAGGAAGTTCAGCGCCATTTGCGCCAGCCATAGCTTCAGCGCCGCTCCCTCCCGGTCCGACAGCCACAGACGCCAGCCGGCGACAGCGATGCAGATATAGAGCACGGACCAGACCGGGCCGAAAATCCAGCCGGGCGGATTGAACGACGGCTTGGCCAGTTCCGAATACCACGCGTCCGGCGGTGTCGTGTAGCCGATCAGGATTCCTCCGCCCAGAACGACGGTCACGAAGGCTGCGAGCGAAAGGGATCTGTAATTCACGGGCGGTGCTCCGGTTGTTGTCGCAATACAGCTAGCGCGGCGCTGAGGCATTTAAAGGGAGAGCCGTGTGTAAATCGAGAACGCTGTGCTGCCTGGACCGCGATCAGCCGATGTGTCGCTCAGGCCGGCTTCAACGAAGTACCTGCGCGCGCCTTGATCGCGGCACGCCGGGACATCCGGCCTCAACGCGGCTTCCGCTTGTTGATCTCGTCCCGCCGAAGCGGCAGCTTGTCTATGGCGCGAGAGATTTCGCGGGGCGACCAGGGGGTCGGCTTGCGAAACACGATGTTGCCCGCCTTGTCGATCAGGACCACCATGAAATCGTTCGGGCGCAAGGCTTGGCGCAACGGTCCTTTCGCGTCCGGCTCGGTGTCGGTCAGCACGACCACATCGCGCTCTTCCAGAACGGCGGGGTCCTCGGCCAGCAAATCCATTTGCTCGACGAACCTCGGGTCGAACTCCGAGTCGGCGAAAACCACCAGCGGACGCGCGACCCATTTGTATTCGGCAAGCGGGTTCGATGGCTCCTGCGCCGCTGCGACCGACGCCGCGAAAGTGGTCAAAATTGCCAGTAAATTGAATATGCGCATAATTTCTCCGTTGCCGATGATATAGGCACTGAAGCCGGGAATTCTATTCATGAATGCGCGGGTGCGGCATTTTCCGCTGCGGCACCTCTCGAATTTCGGGAATATCAAGGCAAAATCCGAACAGGTTTCATCCTGGAGCGATGACTTCCGGCGATACGCCCCGCGCCTTGCCCATCGCGATCACCGCCCGCAGAAACATCAGCGCATCGTCCGAATGCCAGTCGGCGTCGCCGGTCATGCGGGCGACCTCTTGGCCGTCCGCGTTCAGGATGATCGACGCGGGCAGGCCGAGCACGCCCATGTTGCGCGACAGGGCGCGTTTCGGGTCGCGCAGCAGGGGCAGGGCGGTGATGCCGACCTCTTCGAAGAATTTCTGCATCGCGGGGGGCGGGTTGCGGCCCGTGGCGATGGTCAGGACCTGAAAATCCTCCCCGCCCAGATCCCGTTGCAGCGCGTCCAGCGACGGCATCTCGGCCCGGCAGGGGGCGCACCACGTCGCCCAGAAATTCACCAGCACGACCTTGCCCCGGAAACCGGCCAGCGTCACCGCATTGCCGTCCGCGTCCTCGAAGGCCGCGTCAGAGGCCGGAACGGGCGGATCGGAGATCGACAGCTTGCGCATGTCGCCCTGCCGCAGGTCGGCCAGCGCGGCGTAATCAGGGCCCTGGGCGAAGACAGGATTTGCACCCAGCGCCACGGCGGCGTATAGCACGGCGGCAAGAAATATTTTACCAAGGGTCATTGCGGGCCTTCCTAACTACGGGTTCACTGCCATGTCGGACAAAAAAGCATCAAACGCAATGTGGGGCGGGCGGTTCGCCACCGGCCCCGACGCTATCATGGAGGCGATCAACGCCTCCATCGATTTCGACAAGCGCATGGCCCGTCAGGATATCGAAGGGTCGCGCGCCCATGCGGCGATGCTCGCCCAACAAGGTATCATAAGTGATAGCGACGCGACGGCCATTCGGAAAGGCCTGCTCACGGTCTTGTCAGAGATCGAGACCGGAAATTTCGCCTTTTCGAAAGCCTTGGAAGACATCCACATGAACGTGGAGTCGCGGCTGAAGGAAATCATCGGCGAACCGGCGGGGCGTCTGCACACCGGACGGTCGCGCAACGACCAGGTGGCGACGGATTTCAAACTGTGGGTCCGCGACCAGATCGACGCCGCGATCGCCGGTCTGTCGGCGCTGATGGCGGCGCTGGTCGATCAGGCGGAGGCGGGCGCGGATACCGTGATGCCGGGCTTCACCCATTTGCAGGTGGCGCAGCCGGTGACATGGGGCCACCACATGATGGCCTATGTCGAGATGTTCGCCCGCGACCGGAGCCGGATGATCGATGCGCGGGCGCGGATGAACGAAAGCCCGCTGGGCGCGGCGGCACTGGCAGGCACCTCGTTCCCGATCGACCGGCACATGACGGCGCAGGCGCTGGGGTTCGAGCGTCCGGCGGCGAATTCGCTGGACGCGGTGTCGGATCGCGACTTCGCGCTGGAGTTTCTGGCGGCAAGTTCGATTTGTGCAACGCACCTGAGCCGTTTTGCAGAGGAACTGGTGATCTGGTCCTCGGCGCAGTTTCGATTCGTGACTCTGTCGGACCGGTTTTCGACCGGCTCCAGCATCATGCCGCAGAAGAAAAACCCCGATGCGGCGGAGCTGATCCGCGCCAAGGTGGGCCGGATCAACGGATCCTTGGTGGCGCTGCTGACCATCATGAAGGGGCTGCCGCTGGCCTATTCCAAGGACATGCAGGAAGACAAGGAACAGGTCTTCGATGCCGCCGACAGCCTGATGCTGGCGCTGGCGGCGATGACGGGGATGGTCGGTGACATGAAGCCGAACGTGGCGGAGTTGGAGAAAGCCGCCGCCAGCGGGTTCTCCACCGCCACCGATCTGGCCGACTGGCTGGTGCGCGCGCTGAACATGCCGTTCCGCGAGGCGCATCACGTCACCGGCGCGCTGGTCAAGCTGGCCGAGGACAAGGGGTGCGACCTGCCGGACCTGACGCTGGCGGA
>JBFIHV010000241.1:0-4645 GCA_041601595.1 Amylibacter sp.
GAATTTATCGTCTGGCCGCATTGCGACGTACCGCCGCCGCGCATGGTCAGGGGAACATCCGCGCCACGCGCGGCGTCGAGCGCGGCCGCGATATCATCCTTTGTCCTGGCGATCACGACACCTGCCGGCATGATCTGGTAGATGGAGGCGTCCGTTGAATACCGCCCGCGCGAGAACGCATCGAAATGCACTTCCCCCTGCACGTCACGTGCCAGCCTCCGTCGCATTCTTTCATCCAGCATGTAGGCAATTCCCGCAAAAAATATCGATTACTTCTTGACATCATATTGAATGCAGAATTCAATTCAATCAAATTCAAACGCGCTGTGACCGGTGTGTTTCACGTTTTGGGAAGAGATGGAGAGATCATGCCAGCCGGACGACATTTTTTGCAAATTCCCGGGCCGTCCAATGTGCCGGACCGCGTCTTGCGCGCGATGGATTACCCGACAATGGACCACCGCGGACCGGCCTTTGCCGAGGTGGGGCGTAAGGCTCTCGAGGGGATGAAATCGATATTCAAGACCGAAAGCCGCGTCGTGATATATCCGTCCTCCGGAACCGGCGCGTGGGAAGCGGCGCTGGTCAACACGCTGTCGCCCGGCGACACCGTTCTGATGTTCGAAACCGGCCACTTCGCCATGCTTTGGAAATCGCTGGCCGAAAAACTCGGACTGAACCCGGTTTTCATCGAGGGCGACTGGCGCAGCGGCGCGGATGCCGACGCGATCGAAGAACGCCTGCGCGCCGACACTTCCCACGAGATCAAGGCGGTCTGCGTGGTGCATAACGAAACGTCGACCGGTTCGGTCACGCCTGTCCATGACGTGCGCCGTGCGATCGATGCCGCCAGCCATCCGGCGCTGCTGATGGTCGACACGATTTCCTCCCTCGCCTCGATAGATTACCGTCATGACGAGTGGGGCGTCGATGTCACCGTGTCGGGCTCGCAAAAGGGGCTGATGCTGCCGCCGGGCCTGTCGTTCAATGCGGTCAGCGAAAAGGCCGTCAAGGCGTCCGCGGGCGCCGGTCTGAAGCGGTCGTACTGGAGCTGGCAAGAGATGGCCGGCCCCAATGATACCGGGTATTTCCCGTATACCCCGGCGACGAACCTGCTTTACGGCCTGAACGAAGCGATCGACATGCTTCACGAGGAAGGCCTCGACAATGTCTTTGCGCGTCACGAGCGCCATGCCGCAGCGACACGCGCCGCGGTCGAGGCCTGGGGCCTGGAGGTGCTGTGCAAAGTGCCCGAGCACCGCTCGCCGGTGCTGACGGCCGTCTTGATGCCCGAGGGCCATTCCGCCGACAATTTCCGCTCGGTGACCGTGCGGCACTATGACATGTCCTTGGGCAACGGGCTGTCCAAGGTTGCGGACCGGGTTTTCCGGATCGGTCATTTGGGGGATTTCAACGACCTGATGCTTTGCGGTACGCTTTCAGGCGTCGAGATGGGCCTGCGCGATGCGGGTGTGCCTTACCGTGCCGGCGGGGTGCAGGCCGCACATGAGGTTCTTGGCCGCAAGTTTGACAGAGCGCGCGCCGCCGCGTGATGTTATGAAAGGGGTGTGGTCGGACTGAGGAGGCCGCTCACGCCAAAAAAGGAAAGAAGGAACGGATCAGGAGTAACGCGTACCAGGTGGATCGGGTGACAAATACGGCTTCAGAAACCGGCATCCCGATGCGCTGTTTTTTCAAAACCCAGGGAGGATCAAATGAAAAAAACACTCATAGCAACTGCCATTGCATCGATGATGGCCATGCCGGCGATCGCTGCGGATATCACTATGAAATTCGGCCATGTCGGCGCGCCGGGCTCGTTGTTCGAGGCCACTGTCAACCATTTCGCGCAATGCGTCGGCGACAAGTCCGGCGGCAAGGTCGAAGTACAGACATTTGGCTCGTCGCAGCTTGGCAGCGACAAGGAGCTGCTGCAGAAACTCAAGCTCGGTCAGGTCGATTTCGCGCTGCCGTCTTCGGTGATGTCGTCCGTCGACGATTTGTTCGGCATTTTCGAAATGCCGTACATCATCAAGGACCGCGACCACATGCGGCGCGTCCAAGGTGCGATGATGGACAAGTTCCAGGGCGCCGCCCAGTCCAAGGGCTATTACATCGTCGGACTGGCCGAGAACGGCTTCCGCCACATCACGAACAATACCCGCCCGATCAACAAGCCCGAGGACCTGCAAGGCATCAAGCTGCGCACGCCGAACGGCACCTGGCGTGTGAAAATGTTCCAGCAGTATGGAGCCAACCCGACGCCGATGTCCTTCTCCGACGTGTTCACCGCCCTGCAGACCGGCGTGATCGACGGCCAGGAAAACCCCTATGCACAAATCGCGTCGGCCAAGTTCCAGGAGGTTCAGAAATACCTCTCGATTACCGGCCACGTCTACACGCCCGCCTATATTCTGGCGTCGGACAAGCATTTCGCGGGCCAGCCTGACGATGTGAAACAGGTTCTGGCGGATTGTGCGGGTGAGACCCAGGACTTCACCTATGAAACCGCCGCCCAGCTTGAAACCGATCTGCTGACGGTGATCAAGGATGCCGGTGTCGAGGTGAACGAGGCCGACAAGAACGCTTTCATCGAAGCGTCCAAGCCGATCTATGAGGAATTCGCCAGCGAGATCGAAGGTGGCCAGGAACTGATCGACGCCGTTTTGGGCCTGGGCAACGCCAGCTGATCTGAAACATGCATCCCGGCGGCCCGATCCAGGTGTCCGCCGGGATGACTTTCCCACTCCATTATCAGGCCAACAGGTTCATCCCGCCACCGACTCAATGGTGGCTATGACTCCGTCCTATCCAGTAAGAGGGCTCTCATGTCTCTTTTGTCCCGTGCCAACCAGTTCGCCAGCAGGATTCTGGAAGTCATTCTTATCTTTCTCATGGTGATGCTGACCGTGATCGTGATCGTCGCCGTTCTGGCGCGCCTCGCGGGCCAGAGCTTTTCCTGGTACGACGAGATTGCCGCGATCATGCTGGCATGGATCACCTATTACGGATCGGCTTTCGCGGCTCTGCATCGTCGTCATATCGGTTTCGATACGGTCCTGCTTGCGATGCCACATCGCATGCGCCTCGCCGCCCTCGTTGCGGGAGAGGCCCTTGTGCTGACGTTCTTCGTGCTTATGGCTTGGGCCGGTCTCGAGGTGCTCGACGTGCTCGAGGGCGACAGGCTGGTCTCGCTCACATGGATTCCGGTGCAACTGACGCAATCGGTCATTCCCATCGGAGCGATACTTTTCATCATTTGCCAGCTTCTGAGCCTGCCGGAATACTGGTCCACGACCGCACGCGGAATTTCACTTGAACATGCCGAGATCGAAGAAGAGGTCGAAGCCGAACTTCAGAAGAACGAGGAGCGCACCTGATGCTTATGCTGGTAATCTTTATTGCGCTGGTAGCAATGATCTGCATCAACGTGCCGATCGCCGTGGCGCTGGCGATGGCTGGGGTGCTGGGCTTGCTGATCTCCGAGGGGCCGTCCAGTCTGGTGACGATCGCGCTGGACATGTACAGCGGTTCGACCAAATTCTCGCTGATCGCCATCCCGATGTTCGTTCTGGCCGGCGCGATCATGAACGCGGGCGGCGTCACGGACAGGCTGATCAACTTCGTCTCGGCGCTGATCGGGTTCGTTCGCGGCGGACTTGCAATGGTCAATATCGGCGTGTCGCTGTTCTTTGCCGAAATCTCCGGCTCCGCCGTGGCCGACGTCGCGGCGATGGGGTCTATCCTGATACCGCAGATGAAGAAGCGCGGATATTCCAAGGAACTTTCGGCCGCGGTTACCTCGTCGTCGGCTTCGCTGGCGATCATCATTCCACCGTCGATCCCGATGATCCTCTATGCCGCCTCGGCCAACACATCGGTCGAGCAGCTTTTCGTGGCCGGTGTCGTGCCCGGGCTTCTGGGGGCCGGTGGCCTGATGCTGGTCGCCTATATCTTTGCACGCAAGTACAAGCTGCCCACCGAAGAGGCCTTTAACATGCCGCGTGTACGCGAGACCTTCATGGACGCGCTGCCTGCATTTACGCTGCCGGTCATTATCCTCGGCGGGATTTTCGGCGGCTTCGTGACCGCGACCGAGGCTGCCGGCCTGGCCGTGATCGCCGCGATCGCCGTGTCGCTGTGGTATCGTCAGATCGACCTCGCTCACCTTCGCCGCGCCATGCTGGACGGGGGCATCCAGACGGCGGTCGTCATGCTGCTGGTGGCTGCGTCCGTTCTGATGGGCGGTTTCCTGACCCGCGCGCAAATCCCGCAGGAGCTGGCACAGGGCATCCTGTCGATCACCTCGGAGCAATGGCTGATCCTTCTGATCCTGAATTTCTTCTTCCTGATCATCGGTTTCTTCCTGCACTCGGCCGCCGCCATCATCCTTGTGGTGCCCATCGTCATACCGCTGATCAACGCGGCCGGTATCGACCCTGTGCATTTCGGCCTGGTGGTCACGCTGAACCTTGCAATCGGTCAGCAGACACCGCCGGTCGCATCGGTCCTGATCACCGCCTGCGCCGTGGCTCGGGCCAATATCTGGGAGGTTTCCAAGGTCAATATCTGGTTCGTCGGCGTGCTTCTGGTGGTCCTGATGCTGTGCACCTACGTACCGTCCATACCGTTGTTCCTGGTCGAA
>JBFIHV010000242.1:0-4640 GCA_041601595.1 Amylibacter sp.
AATTGCAGTGAACATTTCCTGCATGCGGGATCGGGCGATATAGCGGAACACGGGGCGCGCCACGTAGGTTCCGATCAGGATCACGGCGGCAACGGCGCCGATGGTCACCAGCGTGACGCCCCAGTTCGGAAGCCCGTCGATAAGGCTCATCGAAGGGGCATGATCCAGCGCATGGCTTTCCTGGTTGTGCAGGCCGCTGAGCGCCAACAGCGGCACCAGCGCCAGCATCGGGATCACGGCGATGTCTTGCGACAGCAGCACAGAAAAGGCGGATCGGCCGCCCGCCGTGGGCATCAGGTTCTTTTCGTTGAGTGTCTGCACCACGATGGCGGTGGAGGACAGCGCGAAGGTCAGGCCCACGGCGAGGCTGACGGACGTCGGCTGGTTCAGGGCGATGCCGGCCGCCATGATGGCCGCCGTCGTCAGGGCAATCTGCATGCCGCCCAGCCCGATCAGCCGCGCCCGCATGTCCCAAACGGATTTCGGTTCCAGCTCCAGCCCGACGATGAACAGCATCATCACGACGCCGAATTCCGCGAAATGCTGCAAATCCCGGGTTTCCGAGCCGACCAGTCCCAGAAACGGACCGATGATCACCCCGGCGATCAGGTAGCCCAGCACCGACCCCAGCCCCAGCTGCTTGGCGACCGGCACCGCAATGACCGCGGCGGCGAGGTACGTGGTGGCTTGCAGCAGGAAACTTTCCATCTTTACGCGGTTCCTTCAGACAGGCGGCGGCCCGTCGGCCCTTATTTCATCCCCAACGGTTCTGGTCTGTAAGCGATGCACGCCCTCGTGCGGCATCAACAGATCGTGAACCGATACGCTCAGCACCGCCATGTCGGCACGGGAGTCCCTCAAACGATAGTCCGCCTCGCCTGCAAGTGTCCAGCAGCTAACGATTTCCGGCGCGAACCAAAGGGGGTTTGAGATCCTGCGCGTTTGGTCGCAGGCGGGTAAGAAGTCCCGGGTCCGTCGAATCAGGTATCTGGCCGCTACGGGGCCCGGCATGGCGCCGATGACCGTCTAGGACCTGCCCACGTCCGGCACGTTCCCGCGCCAGAGAACTTCCACCGCCGCGGCCGTGGTGATCAGCAGGGTTCCGACCAGTTCCCTCCATCCGAAAACCTCGTTCGCGAACAGGGCTGCGGAAAAAACACCCACGACGACCTCGCTCATCAGCAGCAGACCGGCGCGGCCCGGCGTCAGGATCGTGGCCGGCCAGAGCGTCAGGAACAGGGTGGGCGCAAGGTAGAGGGCAAACACAAAAGCATATGGCAGAGCCTCGATCAGCAACGCCAGCGGCAGGGCGCCGCCCAGCACCGGCCCGCCGAAGACCAGCGACACCGCGGATACCGCGGCGCCGCCGCTGACGAAGGCCAGCATCTGGTCCTGCGCCGCGACATTGCCCATCTGGTAGAGCTTCAGCGAAGCGACCGCCCAGAGGATACCTGCCAGCAGCGCCAGCCAGTCGCCCGCATTGCGCGGCACCGGCCAGCCGTGGCCCAGGCCGAGGATCACCAGCAGCCCGGCCAGACCGAGCCCCAGCCCCAGGATGCGCCCGCGCCCGGGCCGTTCGCCGAGAAAGGTCATTCCCAGAAACGTGCCCCAGACCGGCGTCAGGTAGAACAGCAGCAGGGAGCGGACGACCTCGGTCAGCAAAAGGCTGACGGTGTAGAAGGTGAAGGCGCCGCCTGACAGGAGCCCGATCAGCAACAGTTGCCGCCAGCGGCGGGCGATTTCCCTGCGCCGCCTTATGGCCAGCGGCAGCATCAGCAGCAGGGTGAACATGTAGATCAGCGCGGGCGGCCACATGCCCCAGAGGCCGATCTCGGCCATGGCGCGGACCGGAAACCACATGAGCCCCCAGAGCGCCCCGCCCAGAAGCAGCCCGGCGCTGGCGAATGCCGGAGAATCCAGTTTTTCCGGAGAGAGCCTCATGATCTGACCTTTGTGCCGCTGCGTTGCGAACTGCCGAAGCGTCCCGCGAGCCAGGAGAGCCGGCATAACGATTTGAACGAAACGGCTGCCATTGTCCATGCTTTGTCATGACCGGCGGGTCGGGCGCATCGCATCGTCCGGCGCGACCCGCCAAGTTTCAACGCAGCCGGAGCGACCACATATCGCGGATCCGCGCATGTCCGGCCAGTTGGTGCGCGGACGCCATCAGGGCGTGGCCGACAAGATAGACCCACACAAGGTTCGCAGACATTTCGTGCAGTTCGATCGCCACATCCGGCAGCAGCGCGTCCCGGGCGCCATAAATGTCGGCCAGATAATAGACGGCGCCGGACGCCGCCATGCCGGTCATCAGCAACAGGCCCAAACCGTGAATGGCGGCGGCAAGGGGCGATTCCTCTTTGTGCTCGGGGAACCGGAACGACCGGACAGCGGCGTAAGTATCCCGCAGCTCCGTCGCGAGCGCAGCGCGGCGTTTCGAAGAGAACCATGGGACAAGCATTCCCATCGCAGTTCCTTTGCGGCGAATCATGATCACCAGCCAGAACCCGATCGCCATACCGAGCGCCAGCAATCCGGAATACTCGTGAATCGCATACAGCACGTCTCCGGCCCGCCCGTCTTCCGGTTCTTCCATCTCCAGGCTGGACAGCAGTTGCAGGATCACGGCGAGCGCCAGCGCCATATGGAACAGTCGGGTGAAAAACGGTTTCAACATACTGCTGGCCGGCTTGTTCATCGGATTTCTCCGTAGCGATACTGTGTGGAAAGCTGCCTGGCGGCGAAGACGAAAAATGGCAGTCCCTAGGGGAGTCGAACCCCTCTTTTCAGGTTGAAAACCTGACGTCCTAACCGATAGACGAAGGGACCGCATTGTTCGTGACGCGCTTTTTAGTCATTCACATGGGACCATGCAAGGGGAATCTTGCGAAAAATTCCGTCAAAATTCGGGAGGCCCGTCAGGACAGGCCGGCCGCATCTTCGACGCGGAGTTTCGCCTTGCGCCGTCCGCCCCAATCGTCGATTTCCAGCCGTCCCGCCACGTGAAAACGTCCGCCCCGATGGCCGCTCAGCGCCGGGCCGATCGGGCCGTCGAAGGCGTTGAAGGCGATGGCCTCGATCCGTCCGCCCGCATCATCGGCCAGCGTCAGCCGCAGGTGGCTTTCGCCGGCGCGCTTGGCAAAGGCGATCTTGCAGGCCGGCAGGGCGAACCGCGGCGCGGGCGCGCCTGCGCCGAAGGGGCCGGCGGCCTCCAGCTGTTCGATCATTCCTATCGTGCAGGCGCTGGGCAGGACCGCGCCGTCCAGCAGCAGGTCGCGCGGCCCGATCCGGTCGGCCCCCTGTTTCGCCAGCAGTTCCGACAAACGGTCCATGGCGGCGTCGAGCCGGTCGCGCGTGACCGTCAATCCCGCCGCCATCTTGTGGCCGCCGCCCTTGGCCAGCAGGCCCTCGCGCGTGATCTGGGCAATCGCCGCGCCGAGGTCGATGCCGCTGACCGAACGGCCCGATCCCTTGCCCTCCGCCCCGTCGAAGCCGATGACGACGGCCGGGCGGTTCGTGGCCTCTTTCAGGCGTGCGGCGACGATGCCGACGACGCCCGGGTGCCAGCCTTCGCCCGCGGCCCAGACCAGCGGCGCGTCGAAACCGCGGTCCTCTGCCTGCTGCATGGCCTGCAGCTGGACCTGCGCCTCGATTTCGCGGCGCTCCTCGTTCAGTTCATGCAGCTTTTCGGCCAGCGAGCGGGCATCTGCCATATCGGTCGTGGACAGCAGCCTTGCGCCCAGATCGGCGCGTCCGACGCGGCCACCGGCGTTGATGCGCGGGCCGAGGACGTAGCCGAGGTGATAGGCCGCAGGCGCCGAGGTCAGGTGCGCGACATCGGCCAGAGCCACAAGACCCGCGCGTCCGCGTCCGCCCATTATTTTCAGACCCTGCCGGACAAGCGCCCGGTTCAGACCCTGAAGCGGGGCGACATCGGCGACAGTGGCCAGCGCCACCAGATCCAGCAGCCCCATCAGGTCGGGCGCGGCCTTGTCCGCGTTGCGCAAAAGCCGGTTGCAGGCGACCAGCGCCAGAAACACCACGCCGGCGGCGCAGAGGTAGGTCAGGTCGCTGTCCTCGTCCTGCCGGTTCGGGTTGACGACGGCCAGCGCCGGGGGCAGGGTTTCGCCGCCCTGGTGGTGGTCGAGCACCAGCACGTCGGCCCCCTTGGCCGCCGCGATCGGTTCGTGCGAGAGGGTTCCGCAATCGACGCAGACGATCAGGTCATGCTCGGCCGCCAGCGCGCGCATCGCGGCCTCGTTCGGGCCGTAGCCTTCGTCGATCCGGTCGGGCACATAGAGCGTCGGTGTCAGGCCCAAGGCGCGCAGCCAGCAAATCAGCAGCGCGGCGGAGGCGGCCCCGTCGACGTCGTAATCGGCAAAGATCGCGACCTTCTGGCCCCGCAGGGCAGCCGCGACCAGCCGGTCGGCCGCCGCATCCATGTCGCGCAGGCTGGAAGGATCGGGCATCAGGTCCCGCAGCGAGGGTTCCAGAAACCGCGCCGCGTCTTCCGGCAGCACGCCGCGCCGCGCCAGCGTGCGCGCCGTCAGGTCCGAGATATCGGTCTGCTGCGCGATCGCCTGCGCCAGGCGGTCCTGCTCTTGGGTCAGGCCGACCCAGCGGCGGCCGGTGAGGGAGGA
>JBFIHV010000243.1:0-4625 GCA_041601595.1 Amylibacter sp.
CGCGCGGCATTGGTGGCGTCTGTCGCATGGCTCGCGCCACCGGTCAGTTTCCAGATCAGGAAGGTATCGACGGTGCCGAACAGCAGTTCGCCGTTTTTCGCCCGTTTCCGCGCGCCCTCGACGTTATCGAGAATCCATTTCAGCTTGGTTCCGGAAAAATACGGATCGGCCAGCAGACCGGTCCGGGCCGTGATCATATCCCCGTGGCCCTTGTCGCGCAGTTCGCGGCAAAAGCCCGATGTGCGCCGGTCCTGCCAGACGATGGCCCGATGGATTGGCCGGCCGGTCGCCTTGTCCCAGACCAGCGTCGTTTCCCGCTGGTTGGTGATCCCGATCGCCGCAATGGCCCCAGCGTCCAGACCCGCCCGTTCCAACGCCGCACGGCAGGTACCCACCGTACTGGACCATAGATCCTCCGGTTCGTGCTCCACCCATCCGCTGTCGGGATAATGCTGCGGAAATTCCTGCTGGGCGGTCGCCACGACCTGCATGGAATTATCAAAGATCATGGCGCGGCTGGAGGTCGTACCCTGATCGATAGCAAGGATATGGCTCATGGTTCTGCCCTCGTTTTCCTTCTGGAATCGGATCTGCTGATCAGGTTACAGCGGCGGCGGGCCAATGTCCCGATCAACTGGGTGTTTCAGGTTATTGCCGGTCATTCCCTGGGCTTTCTCTGTTCGACGAACTCCGTGACGTCATCCATGCGTCCAGCCTTTCGATCTGCCCCCCGGTCATGCGCAGACCCAGCCTGGTCCTGCGCCAGACGACATCCTCCGCCGTCCTCGCGAATTCCTTGTCCATTAGCCACTCGACCTCTCGCTCCGTGAGCGTCGCGCCGAACGCCTGCCCCAGATCGTCGGCAGAACCAGCCTCGCCCAACACCATACCGGCCTCGGTGCCATAGGCTTTTACCAGCCGCCGCGCCCAGAAATCGTCCAGAAACGGATAAGCTGCCTTCAGTTCATCAATCAGGTCCGGCACACCGGAAACCGGAAAATCCCCGCCCGGCAAGGCCACGCCCGCCGTCCAATTGCCGGAGGTTCCCGGAAAGAAAGGCGCGATCTGGGCCAGAGCGTGCTCGGCCAGCCTGCGATAGGTGGTGATTTTGCCACCGAATACGTTCAACAGCGGTGCCCCTCCGGTCTGATCCAGCTTCAGGACATAGTCCCGTGTCGCCGCCGTCGCCGACTTGGCCTTGTCGTTGTAAAGCGGCCGGATGCCGGAATAGCTCCAGACGATATCGTCCCCGGTCACGGGCCGCTTGAAATAGTCCGAGGCGAAGCGGCACAGATAGGCTGCTTCCGCCGGTGTGCACTCGGGCTTGACCGACGGGTCCTCGTGATCCTCATCGGTGGTTCCGATCAGGGTGAAGTCGGACTCGTAGGGAATGGCAAAAATGATCCTGCCGTCCTCGCCCTGAAAAAAATAGCACTTGTCATGGTCGAACAGCTTTTTGGTTACGATGTGACTGCCGCGCACAAGCCGGACACTATCGGCGGAGTTGATGCGAAGAGCAACGCGTATGATATCCCCGACCCAAGGGCCGCCCGCATTGACCAACACCCTCGAATAGTGAGTATAGCGTTCGCCGGTATCCCGGTCCTCTGTTAGGATTTCCCACAAGGGGCCGACGCGCGCGGCCGAAATCACCTGCCTGCGGGTCATGATCGTCGCGCCTCTTCCCCGCGCATCGCGGGCGTTCAGGACCACCAGCCGGGAATCCTCGATCCAGCAATCCGAATATTCGAAAGCCTTTTCAAACCTGTCCTGCAACGGCGCTCCGACGGGATCGGCCCTCAGGTCCACGGTGGTCGTGCCGGGCAGGATTTCCCGCCCGCCGAGGTTGTCGTAGAGGAATAACCCGAACCTTATCAGCCATGCCGGGCGGCGCCCCTTCATCCACGGCATGAAAATGTTCAGGATGCGCGATGTCGGAGTCTGACTCTCGAATCGCATATCCTTTTGATATGGCAAGACAAATCGCATCGGCCAGCTGATATGCGGCATTGCGCGCAACAGTAATTCGCGCTCTTTCAGGGCTTCGCGCACAAGACGGATTTCAAAATATTCCAGATAACGCAGCCCGCCGTGAAACAGCTTGGTGGAGGCGGAGGACGTCGCCGAGGCCAGATCGTTCATTTCCGCCAACGCAACCGAAAGCCCGCGACCGGCCGCATCGCGGGCGATGCCGCATCCGTTGACGCCGCCGCCGATGATGAACAGATCAACTACCTCGTGATTTTCACTTCGGGACGCCACGCAAAACTCCCCTGTCCGCTTGCCAACCCGTCGATTCTATAGGGCAAAGGCAATGTAATGAAAAACATGATATTCGTTTATTTTCGTTTTTGGTGTATATTTTTCTATTCGATGCTCACTTATCATAGTAAACGAATAAAAAAGGACAAATCACGCAGTGGAGCCCTCATGTCACAAACCTTGAGGCAACCCGAAATACTCGACATAGCGCGGCGCGAAGGCAAGGTCACCGTCGAAAGACTGGCCGAGAGATTCGGCGTCACCCTGCAGACGATCCGCCGCGACCTGACGGAATTGGCCGATGCCGGGCGCCTGGAACGGGTGCATGGCGGCGCCATACCCCCATCGGGCACGTCGAATATCGGTTACGAGGATCGCCGCAGCCTGAATGCCGATGCAAAGAACGCCATCGCAGCAGCGTGCGCCAAGACCATCCCCGAAGATGTCTCCATCTTTCTGAATATCGGGACCAGCACGGAGGCGGTCGCACGTAATTTGCTGAGCCACCGGAAATTGATGGTAGTCACCAACAATATGAACGTGGCGAACATTCTGGCGCACAATCCCGACTGTCAGGTGATTGTGACCGGCGGAACGCTGCGCCGCTCGGATGGCGGCCTCGTCGGCAGCCTGACAATCCAGACGATCCGGCAATTCAAGTTCGACCTCGCGGTCATCGGCTGTTCGGCCCTGGATCAGGACGGCGACATTCTGGATTACGACATTCAGGAGGTCGGCGTCAGCCAGACGATCATTCAGCAATCGCGCAAGACTTTTCTGGTCGCGGATCACTCGAAATTCCAGCGCAGCGCGCCGGCCCGCATTGCGTCGCTGGCCGACGTCGGCACGCTCTTCACCGATCGGCCGCTGCCCGCCCAACTGGCGCGATCATGCGGGGAATGGGGTACGGAAATCGTTCTGGCGACGCCGGACTGAACCACGGCGGAGAACGACAGATGGTCAGGTTCCAAGCACTGTGGACAGTTGGTCGTTGGCATTGAGGTCCGCCTCCGGACCTGCTCCGACCGCATCCATCAGCCGGCCGAACGGCATTCCCAGCGTCGAAATCCCCGCAAGGCTCAGCATATGCCACGCCAGCGCCTGATTGCTGGCAAGAACGGGGATGCCAAGGCTGGCCTCCAGTTCGGGTATCAGGCTCGCCGCGCGCAGGTTCGTGCAGGACATGAAGATCGCATCGCAATTGCCCTTTGCGCCGACATGCAGGGCGGCATCCCGGATCGAGGCGCGATCGATACGCGCGATATTCTCGTCGCTTTCCTCCTCGAAAGAGCCGAAGGACACGATGTTGCGGCCGTTTTCCTCGAGCGTGTCCCGCATCGCGGCAGAGACTTCCGGGACATAGGGCGACAGGAACCCGAGCCGTCTGACCCCCAGCACGTCGCAGGCCGCCAGAACCGCCGTCAGCGGATCGGTCACAAACAGGGTCTTCGCCCCGAGGCGGATTTTCTCGGCGACGCGCTCCGGCCCGATGACGGTCGCCGCGGATGTGCAGGCATAAGCGATCACATCGAAGGACAGGCTGTGCGGCAGCAGGGCCGCTGAACCGGCCAATGCTGCCTCCATATGGCCCAGAGCTTCGGGCGTCACCTCGGTTTCGCATGGAATTCGCGTGGTATAGAGCGCAACGCCTTCCGTCGGCATCATCGAGCGGAACTCGTATTCGATCGTCTCGTCCGTGCGCAGGACGATCAGGCCGAGATTGGCCCGGCTGCCCAGAGGCTCTCCGAAGGAATAGTTCAGCCGAGTCATCGCAGCTCTCCCAGAATCGGCAGTTCCGGCGAAACGCGGCGTGTCAGCCAGCGCGCGCCGCCTTCCCCGATCACGATGTCCTCTTCGTGCACCATGATCCGGCCAGCGCCGAGTTGCAGCCCCGGTTCCAGTGTCAGAACCATTCCAGCCTCCAGCACCGTATTGTCGGATGCGATCAGCGACGGCGGTTCAGTCAGGCGCATGCCCAGGCCGTGGCCCAAGCGGCCGCCTGCCCCGGCATCGCCGGATTTCGCGATCACCGACTGCATCGCCTGAAACACATCCGCCGCCGTGTTCCCCGGGCGGGCGGCGTCAAACCCAGCCTCCGTCGCCTCATAGAGCGCAGCATGCGCCGCGCGCAATTCGTCCGAGGCCGACCCGATCGCCCAGTTCCGGTCAAAATCGCAGAAATATCCCTCCAGCACCGCGCCTGTGTCCAGCATCAGCAGATCGCCGTCTCGCAACGGCCGCGCCGAGGCGGGCGAGATCACGTCGGCATAGCCGCCCTGCCCCGCGCCACCCGCGACATAGGGAACCCAGTCCGCGCCCTCGGACAGCAGGCCGATCTGGAACTGCCGGAAAACGTCCGACAA
>JBFIHV010000244.1:0-4601 GCA_041601595.1 Amylibacter sp.
CTATGGCGCAGGAATGCGAAGGAACCGCGATCAAGGTCGGTGGTCAGGATTGCCACGCCGCCCCGTCCGGCGCGCATACCGGCGATGTCTCGGCGGTGATGCTGGCCGATGCGGGTGCTTCAGCGGTGATACTGGGGCACTCCGAACGGCGGCAGGACCATGGCGAAAGCGACGCGTTGGTCGCGGCCAAGGCGCAGGCAGCATGGGCCGCCGGTTTGACCGCCATCGTCTGTATCGGCGAAACGCTGGACGACCGCGACGCGGGCCGGACGCTCGATGTCGTGGGCGGGCAGCTTTCCGGTTCGGTTCCCGAAGGCGCGACCGCGCAAAATATCGTGATCGCCTATGAGCCGGTCTGGGCCATCGGCACCGGCCGGACCGCTTCCACCGGCCAGATCGCCGAAGTGCATGATTTCATCCGCGCCGAGATGGAAAAACGCCTCGGGACCAAGGTCGGCCGGGGCATACGCATTCTTTACGGCGGATCGGTCAATCCGAAAAACGCGGCGGAGATTTTCGCTACTTCGAATGTCGACGGCGGGCTTATCGGCGGCGCTTCGCTGAAGGCCGCCGATTTCGCCGTGATCGTCAACGCCGCGGGCTAGCCGATCTTGCGGGAATAGCCGGACTGCTCCAGTTCGTCATAATGCTGCCTCAGACGCAACAGCGCGATGCGCAGGACGATTTTTCCGGACCGCGCCGACCAGCCCATGCGCTTTTCGGCGCTTTCCAGACCTTCCAGAAAACAGCAGCAGCGCATTGCGATATCGGCCAGACCGGAACCGAGCGCGGTCAACGCCTCGCCAAGCCGCTGTTGCGCGGCCGACGATCCGCCGCCGGGGCCGGAACCGCTGCCGAAGTTGCCGCGATCGGTGCCGGTCATGAATTTCTCCCAGTTCTGGGTGACGCGCGGACCAAGCTGCGCCAGTTCGAAATCCTCGCGCAGACGCTCGCCTGCATCGACCAGTTCGCGCGACAGGAACGGCTTGCCGTCCTTGCCCTTCTTGCGCGCCAGCATGGTCACCGGGCTTTCGGACAGGTTGACGCGGACGCGACGCGGTTTCGATGCGCCGTCTTCCTTGATGTCGCGCTGGCCCCAGGTGCGGTGCTGCTCGGCAAAGGGCGTCGGGGCCTCGGCGAAACCGGTCATCGGGTCGGAGCCCTGCTCCGCCAGCATCCGGCGCAGGGCGGCACGGCCCGCGTCGGTTACGGCATAGCACATCACCCTGCCCGCCCGCGTGCGTTCGACCCAGTCCCGCGCCACGAGGTTCTGCGCCAGCGTGCAGTCCAGAACCGCGACTCGCTTCTGCTCTCCGCTGTCTGCCTGATTCATGATCACGGCCTTTTCAAGGCCGGGGGTCACGGCCAGGAAGTTGCCTTTCTCGCACATCCTGCGCAGGACGCGCAAGGTTTCGGCCTCGGCCCGGCGGATGGCTTTCGGATCGGCTTTCGGCAGGGGTGTATGTATCGTCACGCTGGTTTTTCCTATCTTCGATTGCTGCGCCCATAGCTGACCGAGGTCGTGCAGGAACGCATCGACCAGAGGGTCATCTCGTTTCGCCTCGACCCGTCGTATCTGGCGCAGGACTGTCGAGGCATGAACGCCCGACTGCCGCGCCAACGCCCGGAGGCTGACGCCTCCTTCGGTGTGGGCAAGGTAATTCAAGGTTGAGTTGTCGCATGAAGCGTCACTGGACTCGTCCAGAACCAGTGCAATATAATCCGAAGGGACTGTTTTCTGTTCGATCAACTTTTCCGCCATTCCGATTAACTGCGACTCAACCTTAGATTGTTTACTAAAAAATTTGTTAAATTTTGAAGTATTCGCCGAATATTGCTAACATGTTTTAATACCGTACTATTTTGGCGTTCGCAGGAATCGCTAATCGCGCAACGGTTGTTTTGATGATCCATAATGCTCCGAAATCAGGAGGTATTCATGGATTACAAAAACGACATGCTCAACGCAATCAAACGCCCGAGGATTCTGATCCGGGCGGCAAAAATAGGGCTGGAATGGTACAGGCGGGAGCGTGACCTCAAGAAGGTCATCCGCTCACTGACGACGCCCACGCCGGAGCGTGCGGTGGAACGGCTCGTCGCGGCTGAACGCGAACTCGAGGAAATCCGCGCGACGGGTCAGGCGCATTACGATGTGCACCGCCACATAGCGGTTTTGACCGCGCTTCTGGGCGAAGCGCGGCTCTTGCCGAAAAAACCGGATTGTGCGGCCTAGCCGAAGGCGTCCGGCTCGCTCTCTTTTCTTTTGGCGATATAGTCCTTCAGACCCTCGTCGATACCCGGATCGATGGCCGGCTGCTCGTAATCCGACATCAGCCGCTCGACCCGCGCAGAGGCCAGCGCCACGGTATCGCGCTGGCCCTCTTCGAACCAGGTCTCGAAAGGCTTGTAATCCAGAAGGTTCGACCGCCAGAAGGATGTCTTGAAGTTCGCCTGCGTGTGCTCGCAGCCAAGGTAGTGCCCGCCCGGACCGACCTCGGCGATGGCGCCCATGGCCTGCCCGTTTTCCGACATGTCGACGCCTGCCGCGATGGAATGCAGTACGCCAAGCTGGTCCGCGTCCATGACGAATTTTTCGAACGAGGCCACCAGACCACCCTCCAGCCAGCCCGCGGCGTGCAGACAGAAGTTGACGCCGCCCAACAGCATCGCGTTCAGCGTATTCGCGGTTTCATAGGCCGCCTGCGCGTCCGGCAGCTTGGAGCCGCACAGCGACCCGCCGGAGCGGAACGGCAGGTTCAGGCGCCGCGCCAGCTGCCCTGCCCCGTAAAGGATTTTAGAGGCTTCCGGCGTGCCGAAGGTCGGCGCGCCGGAGTTCATGTCGATAGAGGTCACGAAGGCCCCGAAAATGGCCGGCGAACCGGGCCGCACCAGCTGGCTATAGGCGACGCCGGTCATGGCCTCGGCCAAAACCTGCGTCAGGGTGCCGGCCACGCTGACCGGAGCCATGGCGCCGCCGACGATAAACGGCGAGATGATCGAGGCCTGATTGTGCGCCGCGTAATGCTCCAGCGCACCCACCATGATCGGATCGAAGGTCAGCGGCGAGTTGATGTTGATCAGCGAGGTCATCACCGTGTTGTCGCGCACGAAATCCTCACCGAACAGGATGCCGGACATCTTGATCGAATCGAGCGCCCGCGAGGGTTCCGTCACGGACCCCATGTAGGGCTTGTCGCTGAGCGTCATATGGGCATAGAGCATGTCCAGATGGCGCTTGTTCACGGCGACATCGGTCGGTTCGCAGACCGTTCCGCCGGAATGGTGCAGCCATTTCGACATGTAGGTCAGTTTCACGAATTTCCGGAAATCCGCGATCGTGGCGTAGCGGCGGCCTCCGGCGGCGTCGCGCACGAAGGGCGGGCCGTAGACGGGCGCGAGGACCAGGGACTTGCCGCCGATCTCGACATCGCGGTCACGGTTTCGGGCGACTTGCGTGAATTTGGACGGCGCCGTGGCGCAGAGTTTCCGGGCCAGCCCGCGCGGGATGCGCACGCGCTCGCCCTCGACGTCGGCTCCGGCGTCTTTCCAGCGCTTCAGGGCGTCGGGGCAATCGACGAAATTGACGCCGATCTCTTGCAGGACGGTTTCGGCGTTGTATTCGATGATCTGCAACGCCTCCTCGTTCAGAATCTCGTAATTCGGAATGTTCCGCTCGATAAATCTGGCGGATTCTATCGTCCGCGCAGTGCGCTCGGCACGGCGGGCGGCGCCGCCGCCGTGTCGTGCGCGACGGGCCGAAGCAACGGGTTGGTCCAGGTCACCTGACATTCTCTTGTCCTTTGAAAGCGTTCGCATGCGGGTTTTTTCGATACGCTACCCCGACCGTCGGGATTTTTCGCCACAAAACCGTACAGGAAATCGCCGAAAACGGCATGCGCCGCTTTCTTGTCCGCGACCCAAAGGGCACTTGCGCGAATCCCCGTGCCTGAATAAACCGCGCAGATGAGCAATATATCCCACGACCGCCTTTTGATCATAGACTTTGGCAGCCAGGTCACGCAGCTTATCGCGCGCCGCCTGCGGGAACTGAATGTCTATTGCGAAATTCACCCGTTCCAGAAGGTAGACGCGGCCTTCCTGCGCGACTTCGGCCCGAAGGCCGTGATCCTGTCCGGCGGGCCTGCGAGCGTCCTGACCGAGGGCAGCCCCCGCGCGCCGGAGGTGCTGTTCGACATGGGCGTTCCGATCCTCGCGATCTGTTACGGCCAGCAGGTCATGATGCAGCAGCTGGGCGGTCAGGTGACCCGCGGCCACGGCACCGCCGAATTCGGCCGCGCCTATGTGACGTCGACCCACAAGAAGCTCGATATTCTGGAGGGCTGGTTCGAAAATGGACTGGAACAGGTCTGGATGAGCCACGGCGACAATGTCTCGAAACTCGCCCCCGGCTTCGACGTCTACGGCACTTCGCCGAACGCTCCCTATGCGATCACCGCCGACCCCGAACGGCATTTCTATGCCGTCCAGTTCCACCCCGAGGTGCACCACACCCCGAACGGCGCGAAGCTGTATGAGAATTTCGTGCGTCTGGCAGGTTTCACCGGCGACTGGACGATGGAGGCTTACCGCGAACAGGC
>JBFIHV010000245.1:0-4600 GCA_041601595.1 Amylibacter sp.
GGACAAGGCCGAGATCTGCATCCACACGCGGCAGGCGGGCTCGATCGTTGGGGCAACCACGATGGACCGGCCGGAATGGGTCGCCTCCAACCCGACCCGGGCCGAGGTCTATGTCGCGCTGACCAACAACAAGAACCGCGGACTGAAGCCCAATGCGGGCGGCGACGCTACGCCGGTCGGCGGGCCGAACCCGCGAGAGGCCAACAACTACGGCCAGATCGTCCGCTGGGTGCCCGATAATCAGGACCACACGTCGGACAGCTTCGGCTGGGATATCTTCGCGCTGGCCGGCAATCCGGACCTGCATGACGATGCATATGGCGGGTCGGACAATATCAACTCCGCCAACATGTTCAACTCGCCCGATGGCATCAGCTTCGACGACAAGGGCCTGTTGTGGATCCAGACCGACGGCAACTACTCCAACGAGAAGGATTTCGCCGGAATGGGCAACAACCAGATGCTGGTCGGCGATCCGGTGACGGGAGAGATCCGCCGCTTTCTGGTCGGGCCGAAGGAATGCGAAATCACCGGCATCGCATGGTCCGCTGACAGGAAGACGGCCTTTGTCGGCGTTCAGCATCCCGGCGAGAACGGCAACAGCAACTTCCCCGACGGCGGAGATAGCCCGCCGCGTTCGTCCATCGTGGCGGTGCGCCGCACCGACGGCAAAGCCATCGGCTGAGACTGGTTCGCCAATTCGCCCCGCCGGAGTACTCCGGCGGGGTTTTACGTGCGCGGCAGGCTGATCTGGAACACCGACCCGGTTGCATCGCTGCGCAGCAGTTCCAGCTTGCCGCCGTGGCCCTTTACCAGTTCCGACGATATGGCCAGCCCCAGCCCGGCCCCGCCGGTCCGCACGCCGCCCTCGAACGGCCGGAACAGCTTGGCCAGCGCCTTTTGCGGCAGGCCGGGACCGTTGTCCTCGACCGTGATCGTCCAGAAATCGTCCTGTTCGGCCGCGGAAATGTCTATCCGCCCCGGTTTCTTCTGCGACTCCAACCCCTGACGCGCGTTTCGGACAAGATTGGACAGGACACGGAAAATCTGTTCCTGATCGGCCCTGATTTTCAGCCCGGGGGGGGCCGCGACACGTATCTCGATCGGCGCATCGCCAATTGCCAGCCGCTCGCTGTCCGCGACATCCTCCAGCAGCGGACCTACCGCGAAACTGGTCTTCATCGGCGCGGCTTCCTCGGCCCTGCCGAAGGCCAGGGTGCTTTCGCACAGGTTCACCGCCCGCGACAGCGACCCCACCAGTTTGGGCGCCGATTTCTGCACGCGCGGGTCGTCCGACAGCTCCATCCGGTCGGCCAGCAATTGCGCCGTGGTCAGCATATTGCGCAGATCGTGGCTGATTTTCGACACGGCGGTGCCGAGTACCGCCAGACGGTCCTTCTGCCGCAGGGACTGGCTCAGCTGGGTTTCCATCGCCTGCAACGCGACCTCGGCCTCTCGCAGCTCGTTGACGCGCGCCCTTGGCTCGATGATCCGCCGGATGTCCTCGGGCGCTTCCTCATAGCTCTTGATCTGCATGATCAGGCGGCTGATCGGACGGACCAGCAACAGGCGCACGGCAAAGAACAACAGCGCGGCCGTGGTAACCGAGATGACCAGCGAGAGGTAGAAGATGTTGGTGCCATAGGCGATCATCGCATCGCGCAGAGGGGTTTCCTCCATCACCACGTCGATCAGCAAGCCGGCCTGTTTCACCGGCTCGCCTTGCACGCGGACCACCCTGCCCTCGCCGTTCAGGATCGTGTCGAAGGCATCGCCGATCAGGGCAAACGGCCCGACCGTGCGCAGGTCGTAATCCTTGTCGATCGGGGATTCCATCGGCGAAGAGAGCATGAGTTCGCGCACTTCGTCCCGTTTCAGCGCGACGTTGAGGACACCGGCATTGCGCAGCAGTTCGGCTTCCAGATCCGGTTCGACCATCTGGTCCGGCGACGCCAGCAGGGCCAGCGACGCGATCTGCGCCCGCTCCAGCCGCGATTGCAGATACTCCAGCCGGAACCGCGCCACCGAGGGAACGAATATCAATACCTCCGCCAGCATGACGCCGATGATGGTCAGCAACAAAAACCGGCCGGAGAGAGATTTCAGAAACATATTCGTCCCGAGGTTGTTTTCCTTACTTCTATCAGATCAGAAGCGCTGAACAATCCTTACCAGACGTTTGACCAAATTGCTCTGGAACAGGCGCGGGCTGTAATATTGCCCGGCCGCGCGCTTGTTGATCTCGCCCAGGGTCGGATAGGGCGACACCATCGCCGCGACCGCGCCGATTTTCAACCTGTTGGCGATCACCAGCGACCAGAGCTGGATCAGCTCGCCCGCCTGCGCCCCGACGATCGATGCGCCCACCGGACGGCCTTTGACGATCATCACCTTGATCAGTCCGGTCGTGGCAAGTTCTGCCCGCGCGCGATCGTTCCCGGCATAGTCAAACCGAACAACTTCCAGCCGCGGCCCATGCGCCTCGCGGGCCTGCGCCTCGGTCAGGCCGACCTGCGCCAGTTCGGGATCGGTATAGGTGGCCCAGGGAATATGGCCGTTTCCCGCCCTGGAAGGCAGCCCGAACAGCGCAGACTTGATGATCACGCCTGCTTGGTAGTTGGCGACATGGGTAAAGTGCAGCCCGCCTGCGACATCCCCGATCGCATAGACCCGCTTGTTCGTCGTCTTCAACTGTGCATCCACCTTGATGCCGGTCTTCGACAGCTCGATGCCCGCCGCCTTTAGGTTCAGTTTCTCGGTGTTGGTCCTGCGCCCGACCGCCAGCAGCAGATGCGTGCCCTTGTGTACCGTGCCGTCCTTGGCATGCACCGCAATCGCACCGGCCTTGCCTCTGATTTCATCGACCATGGTGTTTTCGCAAATCACGACGCCCTCGGCGCGGATGTTTTCCAGCGCAATGGCCGTCAGTTCCGGGTCGTCCTTGCCCAGCGCGGTCAGGCCCTCCAGCACAGTGACTTTCGACCCCAGCCGGCGATGCGCCTGCGCCAGTTCGATGCCGATAGGCCCGCCGCCGATGATGATCAGGTGCTCCGGCAGATCGGTCAGGTCAAAGATGCTCTCGTTGGTGAAATACGGCACCTTGTCCAGCCCGGGGATCGGCGGCACCATCGGCGAGGAACCCGTGGCGATCACGAAGCGGCGCGCCTGGATGATCGTGTCGCCCGCCTGAACCTCGGTCGGCGAGATAAAAGCGCCGTATTCGGAAATGACCTTGACGCCGAGCCCTTCGAACCGCTCGACGCTGTCATGCGGCTCGATCCCCTTTATGACGCTCGCGACATGGGCCTTGGCGGCGGCGAAATCGATCTTGGGCGACACCGGCGTGATGCCGAACGGTCCGCCGGTAGTCATGGCGTGGGCATGTTTCGCCGCCGCGATCAGCGCCTTGGACGGCACACAGCCATAGTTCAGGCAATCGCCGCCCATCTTGTGCCCTTCCAGCAGCACGACATCCGCCCCCATCTGCACCGCGCCCGCCGCGACCGACAGCCCGCCGGAGCCGCCGCCGATCACGCAGAGGTCGGTCTTTATCCTTCGGGTCATGGCTGCATGTCCTTCTTGTTCGGGAAGGCTTTCAGGATGATCGGCAGCGCCGCCAGCAGGCACAACCCGAGGATCGGCAAAAATATCCGCCATTCGAAGATGATCCCCAGATCCGGCGTTTCACCGCGCGAGAACACGTCGCCCAGCCCCGCGCCCACCGCGGTATAGACCAGCCCGCCGGGCATGATCCCGAAAAAGGTCGTCAGCGCGAAGGTGCGCAGACCGACACCCAGAAAGGCCGGCGCCAGATTGGCGATGAAGAACGGCACCGCGGGGACGAGCCGCATCAGCAGCAGATAGCTGACCTCGTTGCGACGCAGACCCGCCTCGATCCGGCGCATCCGGCTTTCATCGGGGGCCTGAGCCAGCATCTTGCGATGCAGGACATCGCCCAGACCGGTCTTGGCCGCCAGAAAGATCGCGATCGCGCCCAGTGTCGCGGAAACCACGTTGAACAGCGTTCCGGGGAAGGTGCCGAACAGGAAACCGCCAGTCAGGGTCATGACCGTGGCGCCGGGCAGCGAGAAAGCCACCACGACCACATAGATCGCCATGAAGGTGATCACCGCGACCGCATAGTTGTCGTCCCGCCATGCGATCAGTGATTCGCGGTTGTCGCGCAGCGTCTCGAAGCTCAGCAGGTCCTTCAGCAGGAAAAATCCGACGGTCGCGACGATGAATATGACCAGCAGCGGCAGCAATCGCCGGAAGTTTACGCCGTCGCCGGACGTTTCGGTTTTCATTTCAGGCCCCAGTCATGTTTTTGTTCCTGTTTCCTACTTGCGCGAAACCCGCCCTCAGGGATAGAGGCATCACGGGCCATTGATCGGCGGTGAAGCTTTGTTTCAGATTTTCGCGGCTTCTTCGGGCCGGAGCCGCCAAATCCGGCGAAACAGCTGACAAAAAGTGGCAAATGTTGCAATAAATTTGCGCCGAAGCGAATTGACTTACTGAAAATCAGGCCCTAAACAGCAGCTTCTGGATAACAGGCCTTCGAATCCGACCGCGGGTTTGGGCAAACCGATCAGGAGATCGA
>JBFIHV010000246.1:0-4566 GCA_041601595.1 Amylibacter sp.
TAGACGCCGGGTTTCGCCACGACCACGCTGATCCCCGCCCGCGCGTTCGGCGCGCCGCAGATGATCTGCAACTCGCCCTCGTCGGTATCGACCTTGCAGACCCGCAGCTTGTCGGCGTCGGGGTGCTTTTCGGCATGGGTCACGTAGCCGACGGTGAAATCGGCCAGCCGGTCGAGCGGGTTGGTGACCTCTTCGACCTCCAGCCCGAGGTCGGACAGCGCGAAGGTGATCTCGTCCAGCGAGGCGGTGGTGTCGAGGTGCTCTTTCAGCCAGGAGAGTGTGAATTTCATTTTATTTGTTCCGGTTGCGCGCTTTCATACCAATTCAGTACGCTGGTATCAAAGTCAGATTGGATTATGCTGCATCGATACCAAGCAAATACGAACACAAGGCTTGGGCATAGACCAACGGCCATCCACCTTGGCAACATACTGCCAAGTATTGCTCCCACAAAAATCATCGCAAAAACAACAAATGCAAACTCGCGGTCATATTTTGGGCGACGAACGTTTTTGGTGCGAAGAAACTCCGCTTCCGCTTCAATCAATCCTTTACGGTCAGCATCTATCCAACTAGCGGTCACCGCGAAATCCCCCCATGCAAATTCGGCATATTCAACGCCGAAAACCCATAGTTCCGCAGCCAGCGCAGATCGCTGTCAAAAAACGCCCGCAAATCCGGAATGCCGTATTTCAGCATGGCGATGCGATCGATGCCGATGCCGAAGGCAAAGCCCTGCCACTGGTCGGGGTCCACGCCCGCCGAACGCAGGACGTGGGGATGCACCATGCCGCTGCCCAGCACCTCCATCCAGCCGTCGCCCTCGCCGATCTTCAACTGGCCGTCGACCCAGCTGCACTGGATATCGACCTCGGCCGAGGGTTCAGTGAACGGAAAATGGCTGGCGCGAAAGCGCGTCTTGATGCCCTCGACGCCGAAGAAGGCCGAAAAGAATTCCTCCAGCACCCATTTCAGGTTGGCCATCGAAATATCCTTGTCGATGGCCAGCCCCTCGATCTGGTGGAACATCGGCGTGTGGGTCTGGTCGTAGTCGGCGCGGTACACCCGGCCCGGCGCGATCACGCGGCAGGGAACGCCGTGTTTTTCCATGTAACGGATCTGCACCGGGCTGGTGTGGGTGCGCAGCACATGCGGCGGGCGGTTGTCGCCCGCGTCGCGGTGCATGTAGAACGTGTCATGTTCCTGCCGCGCGGGGTGCTCGGGCGCGATGTTGAGCGCGTCGAAATTGTAGAAATCCGTCTCGATCTGCGGACCCTCGCCGACGGCGAAGCCGAGGTCGGCGAAGATGGCGGCCAATTCCTCGGTCACCTGGCTGATCGGGTGGATCGTGCCCTGGCGGCGCGGGCGTCCGGGCAGGGTGATGTCGAGCCATTCGGCGCGCAGCCGTTCGTCCAGCGCCGCGTCGGACAGGGCTTCCTTCTTGGCGGCGAGCGCCGAGGCGATCTCGTCCTTGAGCGCGTTCAGCGCGGGGCCGGCGACCTGCCGCTCCTCGGGCGTCATCTTGCCCAGCTCGCGCATTTTCAGGCTGACCTCGCCCTTCTTGCCGATGGCCGACACGCGCAGATCCTCGAGGCTCGCCTCATCCGCCGCATTGGCAATTCCGTCCAGATAGCGCCGCTTCAGAGCGTCCAAACCGTCCATGATTTCATCCCTCTAAACTTTGCGGTTTGGCCTATCACAAAGTCGGCGGAATGCAAGGGTGGGCAATGTCGCGTTTAACCGTTCATTAAGCAATATTCGGTTAATTTGCACATGTAGGGAGAATTTTAGGTAAATCTTATGCTTATTTACGGAACCACCGGTGACGACATCATCGAGGACAGCGCGCGGCGCGACCAGCTGACCGGCTATTCCGGCACGGACACGTTCCGGCTGCTGAACGACGACAAGACCGATACGATTCTGGATTTCGAGGATGGCATCGACAAGGTCGACCTGACGAAGTTCAACGTCACCTGGGCCGATGTGCAGATCAAGTATGTCGGCGACACCACCTTCGCCATCACCGTCAACGGCGAGCGCACCTTCATCACCTTCCAGCCGCCCGCCGACGGCGATCCGGCCTTTTCGCAGGACTGGCTGGACGAGAGCGACTTTATTTTCAGCGCCAATGCCGCCGCCGCGCCGCCGAACCAAATCTATGACCGGCCGGGCAACGACCGGCTCTACGGCACCGACCAGACCGATATCTTCGTGATGCAGATGGACTATTACCGCGACGTGGTCGTTCTGTTCGATCCGGCGCATGACAGGATCGACCTGACGCCGTTCAACCTGACCTTCGAGGACCTGACCTATACCGAGGTGAAACCCGGCAAGATCATCGTCGATCTGGGGGCCGAGAACCTGGTGATCCGCGACATTTCCCACACCATGCTGGTGGATGACATCACGGCAGATATGTTCATTTTCTAAAGATTTTCGATCAGATTTAAACAAATTGCCCGACATTTAACGCGGCGCACTTGGAACAGATTTTTAACTTCACCCGCTAGGTTTCCTGACAAAGGCAACCACGGGTATTTTCATGAGTCTCTATTCGATCACGTCGCTGGCGACGCTGCAAACCGACCTCTCCGACACCGATTTGTCTGCGGTTTCCGGCCTTTTCGGCGGCACGGAATGGGCCGGCACGACCATCACCTATTCCTTCCCCGACGCCTCGGCCGACTTCGGACCCGACGCGTCATCCTACGGTTCGGGCGAGGCATACGCCGGTTTCGAACAGGCAAGCGCCCTGTTTCAGGCGCAGATCCGCCAGGCGCTGGACATGCTGGCGAGCCTGACGCTGCTGGGCTTTGTCGAAGCGACCGGCGGCGAGGACGCCAACGCCACCCTGCGGATCGCGATGACCAATGCCACCTCGACCGCGCTCGGATACTTTCCCGGCGCCAGCGACGAGGCCGGCGACATGTGGTTTTCGGCCGACCGCGCCGACTTCGACAATCCGCTGGCCAGCAGCTACGGGTTCCACACCGTCCTGCACGAGTTAGGGCATGCCATGGGCCTGAAGCACGGCCACGACACCGGCGGCTACGGCGCCCTGCCCGCGGAAATCGACGGCATGCCCAGCAGCGTGATGACCTACCGGTCCTATTTCGGGGCCCATGACGATTACTACCAGAACACCTCGGACAGCTTCGCCCAGACCTACATGCCCTATGACATTGCCGCGCTGCAATCGCTCTACGGCATAAACTGGGAAACCAACGCCGGAAGGACGGTCTATAGCTGGGACGCGGTTACCGGCGAGATGTCGATCAACGGCACCGGTCAGGGCGCGCCCGTGGGGCCGGAGGTGTTTTCCACGATCTGGGACGGCGGCGGGCGGGACATGCTGATGCTGCGCAATTTCTCGGACAACCAGATCATCGACCTGCGCTCGGGCGGCAATGCGCGGTTCAGCGACGCCTACCTGGCCGAACTCTCGCCCAGCGAGCAGGCTGAGTCCAATATCTATTTCGCCCTGTCGCCCGACGGCACCAGGCGATCGCTGATCGAGGTCGTGAAAACGGGGGCGGGCGACGACGTGATCTATGGCAACGCGGCGCGAAACCTGCTGGCAGGCGGTGGCGGCGATGATGTTCTCTATGGCCGGACCGGTAACGACCGGCTGAAAGGCAACGGCGGGCACGACCGGCTTTACGGCGGCAAGGGCGACGACTGGCTGTTGGGCGGCGGCGGGCGCGACCAGTTGTTCGGCGGCGACGGCAACGACCATCTCGATGGCGGGACCGGTCGCGACATGCTGACCGGAGGGGCCGGGGCGGACATATTCGTCTTCCGCGCGAATTCCGGTCTGGATCGTGTTCTGGATTTCGAAACCGGTATCGATTTCGTCGATGTCGCTGATCCCGATCTGGTCGCCCTGACCGATTTCAATGGCCATGCCGCACTGATGCTGGGCGAGGCGCTGCTGGTCCTGAACGGGTTGGACGCCGCGGATCTGGTCCTGGACAGCATACTCGTCTGAGCCGATCCCGAAATGAAAAAGCCCCGCCCAGTGCGGGGCTTTCCGTCATTCGGTCCGGGGCGTCTTACGCCAGAGCCGCCTTGGCCTGGGTGACGATCGCACCGAAGGCTTCGGGCTCGTGTACGGCCAGATCGGCCAGAACCTTGCGGTCCACCTCGATGCCGGCTTTGCTCAGGCCGTTGATGAAGGTGCTGTATGTCAGCGCCTCGTCATGGCTGCGCACGGCCGCATTGATGCGCTGAATCCACAGGGCGCGGAAATTGCGCTTACGGTTCTTGCGGTCGCGGGTTGCGTACTGGTTCGCTTTGTCAACAGCCTGGGTCGCGGTGCGGAACGCATTCTTGCGACGGCCATAATAGCCTTTGGCTGCCTTGATCACTTTTTTGTGGCGGGCGTGGGTGACTTTACCGCTTGTTACACGTGACATATCCGGTGCTCCTAACGGTGGTACGGCATGTAGACTTTTACGATTCTTTCGTCCTGCGCGCTCAGCGTGGTCGTGCCACGGGCGTTACGGATGAATTTCCTCGAACGTTTGATCATGCCGTGGCGTTTGCCAGCCTGACCTGCGA